>JBBIQC010000052.1:0-13817 GCA_037442585.1 Oscillatoriales cyanobacterium bin_317 | reverse complement strand
CTATTACCAAGGGCAGAGCCTCCCCTCCCTCCCACTTTTGTCAGTCAATCAGGAGTCTGACTTTAGTTGAACCAGCGTATAATCTAAAGCTGGTTCGCTGACAAATAACAGATCAGGGTTCAGTTCATAATCGGCAGATGAGCCAATATAACCAGAAGCATTTTCTACGTAATTAAATTGAGCAATACATTCTCTAGCAGTCTTTTCATCTGGAATCACATGCTGATTGGTCAGAAGGTGACTACCCCCAACCAGAAATCCCGTTCCCCAAGCAATAGGATTAATCTTAGCAAGATGGGATTCATCAAGATTACCTCTTAGTGCCTTGATTAAATCCTTTCCCTGCTCGAAGTCTTTGATAGCTTTTGCTATCTCATCAGGAATGCCAAAAATTTCCTTAACTTCGTCAATATCTGTAAAGGGATTCACATCTCCCCTTTCCTTAATTTCTTTTTCTACCTCCTCCAGGAACTTCCGGAAGCTGATGAGCGAGAAATACCTTGCAATGCGACATACCGCAAGACTCTGCTTAGCCCCAGTTTGCAGAAATGAAGACGGTACGAGGTTTGATTTGCCAATTACAGCAGTACGACTGGGCCGTCTTTCAGTGCGTAATCGCTCTCCAACGATCGCTACAACCTTTTCAGGTAACTCCAACTCAAGTTTAATCTTGAGCAAGTCAGGACTTACTCCAATATTGGAGAGACCTCCCCATGGACCAACACCTAATAATCTAAAATACGCTTGTTCCATAGGAATTTCTTGACTCTCTCGACTTATAAAATATATCTCTGAATCAAAGCAGATTTTTTGTTAATTAAGTTTTATTTTATTTTTTATAAAACTTGACTTACGAATATATATCTTTGTTAACACGATTTTATGGAGCCATGCAAGTAGATGAGAAATATACGAGGTCGCCAACTTCATCAGAGAAATCTGGAGAACCATTTAAGTAATGCAAATGCTGGTCAATCCACTTTAGCGAAGCTTGCATGTCTCCTCTTAACTCTACTATTTTGTTTTTTAGTTGATATCCCTGCTGGATATCTAGGAGGTATCAGTACTTTTAACATAGGCGTGAAATCAGACTATAGCTTATCTTATTTAAGTATGCTCTTGATTTTGCTATGCTGGTTTATGACTGTAATTTTCAATGACTTTATTAAGAGCCTGATTGTAATATGTTTTATCTTTTTTGTTACTACATTAGGATTTATCCTTTTAGGGAATTTTGGCATACTAGAAATCTCTTCACCATACCTTATTCTTGCCTTTTTCTTGACCTTGTTCGGGCTATTTGCTTTTGGTAGCAGTCTTTTTTCTATGCGTTTTACCTTTGCCCTTATTGATATTCTTTTCGCTAGCTGCAAATTCTTGAAAGGTGTTATCACTTTTAGTGCTGTTTTTCCTGCACTGATTGGTGCAAATTTTGGAGTCACATTACTTAAAACTTCACAATCAGACGAGGAACTTTGGTTAGTTATACGGGGTTTAAACGAAACACAACTTCATAAGCTAACGATATCTTCAGTTATTACTGGTTCTGTATTTGGCCTAGCTATAGCGATAGGTGCTCGGTGGGCTAATTCACTTCGAAATGTTCCCTGGAAATATCCGGACTTATTTCGGGAATGGGCACTAACAGTCGGTTCTTTTGGGGGAACATCTTTCTATAATCTAAATCTTAGGGGAGTAAATTTTAGAAATGCCACTTTGGCAAACACTGATTTGCGAGCAAAAAAGCTTTATCGCACTTGCTTCCAAGGAGTTAAAGGTTTGGAACGAGCAAGAGTTGATAGCCGATATTTGGATCTAGAACTTCCAAAGGTACAGAAGCTATTAACTCATGGTTGTTGTGAGGAGCAAGATTTTAGCTTGGTCAGTTTGCGTGGCGCATATCTGCAAGGTGCCGATCTCCGAGGAATAAACTTTACTGATACTGACCTGATTGGGGCAGATCTGGAAAATGCTGATCTACGGAATGCAAATCTAGCTCGTTCTCAGGTCATTGATGTGAATTTCACCAGTGCAAACTTAACTGGAATTTGTATTGCAGATTGGAGCATTAACGATCAAACAAAATTTACAAATGTTCAGTGTGATTATGTCTATCGAAAACTAGATGAAAATGGTAATCCAACCGATCGCTTTCCTGCCGATCGTAACTTTGAGCCGAGAGAATTTGAATCGCTGTATCAGGAAGTTGGGAATGTTGTTGAATTGATCTTTAAAGAAGGAATCAATTGGCGAGCCGTTGCCTTCGCCTTGCAAAAGCTCCAGCTTGAAGATGAAGGACTAGGACTGGAGTTGAGGGGAATTGAAAAGCGTGGAGACTTGTGGGTTGTTAAAGTGTCCCATAATGAGGCGATTTCTAGTACTGAAGTGGAACGCAGGCTTTATCAGCAGATTGAAGAGATGAAACAGCTTCTTGCAACCAAAGAGCATCAAATTAATAAACTTCTAGGGATTGCTTCTGATCAAGCTGAATATCTGAAACAACTGAGCAAACAGGCATTGGGTACCAACTTCTACATTGAAGGTAGCGCGATCACCAACCTGACCGGACAGGGACAGATTGAATACACCGAAGCGGCTGGGCAAATTCGTTCATTGGTGACTCAAAGTGGAATAGAGACTCAGGTTTCCCAGGGATCCCAGCAGTTTTTAGCCCAGTTGCAAGATATTGCAACGACTCCACCCATGCAGACAGAGCTGATTCAGCAAATCCTTTTGAAGGAAGCCCAGAACGATCCTGCCTTTAGACGCTTTCTCTTGCAGCAGCAACAACAAATCCTAACGGCCTTACCACCAGGCACGATCACCTCAGCCATTCAAGGTGCGATCGCGCAACTCACCAGTGAAGGTAGTGGCAATGTTGTCTAAACCTTTACTCAAACAACTCCCGATGCACATATTTAAACCTCGATCGATCGCCCCCACTCGCCGGTCTTGCATACGTCGCCTGATTCCGACTTGCCTGCATCTGTTCTGACTCCCGCTCCATTGCTGGGGTAAACTGCTGCCGCTGCTCCAAAAAATCCTCCAGTTTAATCTGCTTTGCCCGATCGGGGGTAGGCAGCGCAAGGCGTTTGTTTGCCAATGCCTTCCCACTCAGCGCAACCCCTGTTGCTTGAACCATGTGGCTAGCCATTGTGCATCTTTCTGACTGAGAGGAGGAACAGGATCTTCACGGTAATCGATCACCAAATCGTACCCCGACTGGTCATAGAGGTCTGCCAGCAACCCTTGCAGGTTCACAATCGGTTCGACCTCGGTGTCCCGCAAGGGTAAGGGAAACGCGGGAATCGGATTCTGCACATTGAACGCATACAAGCTTGCCTGAGGACGATGGGCACTGGCGCTGACCAAAATCCGATAATGAGTTTGCAGCGAATCTGGCAAGGAGAGCATCGGAGGCCACTGCCGTAACAAATCGATCTCGACCAAATTCGTTGCACTGGCCAAAATGGTTTGACGTTTGGCTTCATAGCTGCGCCGTCCTTCACCGGGTCGTTTATTGGCTGGCGATAAGACCTCAATCACCGTCACCACTTCGCTCGTCAATACCTCCCGAATTTCCAGATACCCCTGGCGCACCACCGCAGGCGTGGGCAACTCTACTAAAATTGGTTGTGCCAGGACTCCACTAGGGCTGGATTCTGACTGAATGGCTGCTGGCAAAGCGCCCCTTGGATACGGGGGAGTCTGCTGTACCGCCACATCAGGCACCCCAACTAAGATAGAAGCGGCTCCCTCCGTTTGGTAAATCGCCTCCTCGACCACCACACGATACTTGGGGCGGAGTTGGGGCCCCAAGCTGATGGCGATCGCCGTAATCAGTCGATGGTGAAAGTTAGGCCAGGAACTGGGGTGTTCCAGATAGGGATCCATTCCAGGCATCGGTGAGGGCATCGATCTAGCCTCTAAGCACATACCCTTCAATTCTAGTCAGGTTCAGGAATCCTTGGATTCAGGCAGTTCACTCAAATAGCGCTTGAGCGGGATAGGCAAACGGTGAGACATCGGTTCCTGAAATAGAAAATGTCATCAAACCGTCGTACCAGCTCGCGTGACAGCAATCCCAACCAATTGACCGTCGCGATCGTGTAAATCGGTTCCTGGTGTTCCTGCATCCAGGTCAGTGGCAATAGGGTCTGATCACGTTGGAGCAAGTCGATCAGATCGGTTGAATCAGTACTTGAGAAAAGCGTGCAACCCGTTTTGGTGGATGTACGCGAATCCTCCGAACAATGGCCCCAGACACAAGACCAAAACGAATAATTTGAATCTGTTTCTCAATATCTCTAAGGTTGCTGGCGTAACCGACTGAACAGTGATGACAACGTGAACAGAACAGTTCCGCCAGCAGTTTATACTTACATCAGACCCAACTGAGATAGAATCCCCTGACCTGTCAGGAACTCGGTCGCGACACCAATAATGAAACCAAGCATTGCAAGACGACCATTCCAGGCTTCTGCAAATTGTGTAAAGCCGAACTTAGTGTTTTGGTTTTCCATGGATTTAATCCTCAGTAGACGTTAGAGATGAAAGTCAACCAGTTGAGAGGCTGAATTGCTTAAGCAACCTGTGCCCCTCAAGATGGACTACCGCCCTGGCTTCCAACAACTAGGCAATGATGCTAACGTTGCCGTCAATAGGGTATCCAACTGCTTTCCAAGCAGCTAGTCCGCCTGTGAGTTCTGCTACGTTTTCGTAACCAGCTTCTTTTAGCAACGCAGCAGCTTGCGCTGTTTGCTGATCGTCAGAGCCATACACATAGATGTCTCGAACTAACTCAAGACTCATTAGCGCACGGTCAACTAACTCATTCAGGGGCATCGAAATTGCTCCCATGATGTGACTGATGTTGAAAGCATCTCTGGAGCGAACGTCGATAATAGTGAGGGCTGGTTCGCCCCAGTCAAGCCGTTCTTTCAGCCCTTGGGGACGAGTCTTTGCCTTAAGAGTTTGCGGGATGATGATAAACATGGTTGGTAGGAGCAAAACGTACCGCTACAATGTAACGAAAATTTAAGCAAATGTAAAGTTTAGTAAATTAATTTTATCAATGGAGTGTTTTTGTGTATCCAAAAATACAGGAAACTATGCTCTCCTAAAAGAAACTACGGTTCTGGACTTGGACAAGGTTTATATCTATAAAATTGTCGCGTTAATCAATGAATCTTAATGAGAGGGGGATTTTTACTTGCGGGTCTTGGCCCACTGAACTATGATCAACGTGTGTGCAGGGTCAAGAACGCGGGAGAATGTCTTGCGAGATTGTCAAGCCATTCCTTTTCTCTTCAGCAATTCTCAGTATGAGAACCGTTCTCAATTTCTGTATAACGACAACGGCTGAAATACTGATTTTCTCGTTAGCTCTATGCAGAACTCGATGCCTTAGCAACCCGAAAAACAGTACGAGAGTACCAAAATGAGAATTGCTGTTTTCTCTTCAGTGCCACGCTTGACTCGTACAACGAACGCAACAACGTTAAGGAGAAGCTTGCTATGCCACGTCAAGTCGGCGATCGCTACCTCTGCAAAAAATGCGGAGCCCAATTGGTTTACGAGAAACCTTGTCCCTGTCCAGAAAGTATGCCGCATTCAGAGATTTGTTGCGGAGAACAAATGACCCTTGTCCAGGAAGATGCTGCAGCAAAAGATGGATAGGTTCTATTGATAGGCGTGTTGTCTGTATTATTCTCGACATCAATCCAATCCCTTCATAAAGAGCGATCGCGTCGTTCTGACGTGGCATTGGTCTAGAGTTTAGCGATCGCTTAACTGTATCGCGGTCTTGATAGCTAACCGTCGGAAGTATCGTAATCAAAGCCGCTTAATCTTAATCATGAATCCACAACCACTGGGAAAAGGGATAGATGCTTTTAATTCTGTAGCCTCAAGCTATGAAGCATGGTTTGAATCGCCCCTAAGTTCATTTGTTGATGCCTATGAGCTTCAGGCTCTTGCCTCTTTACTGAGCAACGTTAACGCCGACTCGATCATCGAAATTGGAGCGGGTACCGGGCATATTGCCCGTTTTCTGAGTCAATATGCTCGTGAGGTGACGGCGATCGAACCCTCAGTCGCAATGCGAGCAGAAGGCATACAACGGACATCTGACCTTCTCGTCCACTGGATTGATACCCGCGCTGAACACCTTCCCTATCCAGATGCCCACTTTGACGGGGCTGTATTGTTTACCACGATTGAATTTGTCGATCAACCTGTCCATGCCTTACACGAGGCACTCCGGGTTGTACGTCCCGATGGGTGGGTAATCGTGGGGTTTCTGAATGCTCTGAGTGCCTGGACTGCCCTCTACCGCTACAAAGCCGATCGCGGCGTAATGCCCTGGGCTGCTGCACGATTTTACACCCGAACAGACATCGAGCAGTGGATAGGG
This sequence comes from Oscillatoriales cyanobacterium bin_317, assembly GCA_037442585.1. Taxonomy (GTDB): domain Bacteria; phylum Cyanobacteriota; class Cyanobacteriia; order Leptolyngbyales; family Leptolyngbyaceae; genus Leptodesmis. Next base: position 7,402 of record JBBIQC010000052.1, on the reverse strand, counting down.
TTCCCCGCAGAGCAGTCCCAAACAGCAGTTTATCTCGCACCCCAAGCAGTTCCTCCGTTTGCAGAGGCGGATCAAGCCGGAAAGCGAGCCGGAAATGCCCCAGCATTAGAAATCCTCCGATGGAGAAAACGATCATGATTCAAGCAACGATCGCGGTTTATCCACTCCAGCAGGCTGACTATGAAGCCGTTCACCGGGCAATTAATGCCCTGCGTTCGGCTGAAGTGAATCTGGATGTCCAGTCCATGCACACGGAAATTACTGGCAGTGAAGAAGCCGTCTTTCAGGCATTACAGGCAGCTTTCAAGGCAGCAGCAGCATCAGGATCCACAGTCATGACCGTGACCCTCTCCAATGCCTGCCCTACAAGGTAATTGCTTTGGGGCTAAGCACGAGGTGTTCTCCCACAAGGCAACAACAGATTTCGCAACAAAATCTATAAATTAGTCAAGAAAAGGATTACAGATTAAGTCACAAAATCTAAAAAGACGTATACTAAAAGAGTAAATCAAACTATAGCAACTAAAGGGTTCGTGAAGCCTGGGGTTTAGAGGTTTTACCCCTACACGGGGGTTTAGCCCCCACACACACCCATATCCTAACCATCTAGATGGTTGCTATAGAAACGGACAAAGGAGAATAAAGAGATGCCTGGAAGAGGTGGATATCGTCGAGGAGCAGGACGCAAAGCAATTTGGCAAGACCCGGAAACCCAAACCATTCGTGTTCCTGCGGCACTCAAAGAACAGTTACTTGACATTGGCAAAGGACTCGATCAGGGTCAAGAGTTCTATGACGGACGGACTTGCAGTGAACTTCGGAGAATCATCCAGGACTGGGAAACCAAATTCCAGGGAAATGATTCGCCAGACTGGCAGCTTGTTCGTCAACTCTTAGATGAAATTCAATCTGTGTTGTCAGCCGCACCTATCAGAGGGCATCGGTGTAGAAGGTTCGGACATGGACACAATTCCGCAGCGTGGGAACTGGAAAACGCTGCGGATGATTAGACTCAGCACGGACTGCCATTGCTGCACACTGATCTTATTGTTCTAACGTACTTTGTAGCGTTGCTTTCAGATCCGGAATGAACACGGAATACATGCCCCGCAGATCGCCAACTCGAAAGTTGTACGCCAGATCTTGAGGGTAGTTATCTTTGACAAATTGCGGTCGTTGATTTTTCAGTCCGTGGCAGGCAAGACAACTCTGTTCCACATTAATGCGACGGTAATAGCGTGTTCCTGCCTGATTGTTGATCGTTTCTCGATCCCAAAAGCCGACCAATTCCGGATCTTGCTGAAACTTAGCCAGTGCCATGCGAGCATGTAAGTCAGCAGGTGCATGGTCAGGATTTCGATACTTGGATGCAATTTGCTTCACCTGCCAGCCATTTTCCTGACTCAACTGCATTGCTCGCATTCCAACTGGGCGGCAAACTTCTTTCATGGTTTGTAAGGTTGGTTCTTCGCTTTTGCCTTCCAGTGTAGAAGCCAAACCAGAGCGCATAGCATCTAAAAACTCTATTTCTTGTACCGCTTTTGAGAGTGCTGCTGGATCAGTCTGAGCAAAGGCAGCCGTGGGATACAGGCCGATGAGAAGCATCAGCCCCAGAGGTAGAATCAGGCGAGAAAGTTGGTTAACAATCAATTGGCTCCACATAATACGGGTTGCCTCATCATCGATCGGTTTTATAAAATCACTTTATCACTTTATGGCCAATCAGTTATATTAAAGAAGATTACAAAAACATTGCACTCACCTCAAAATCGCTGCTTGCATTACTGCAAAAGGTTTTTGCAATCCGCTCACCCCTGGAGATTTTTTTATGAAAACGAATGTAGGTTTGCTCGATCGCCTGATCCGCGTCCTGCTGGCTTCTGTCTTGCTTTATCTGGGATTCTTCCTATACAACGGTTCTGCTTTGGGCATCGGACTGTTGATTGCGGGAGGCATTTTGTTTGTGACTGCTCTAGTCGGCTTTTGTGGCCTTTATCGCCTTCTGGGAATTCGTACTAACCAACCCAATGAGCAAGTGTAGAAGCACTCAATAGTTAATCCGTTACTGAATAGGCTATTTAACGTCAAGGAGGTTCATCATGAACAACAGTCTGCCCTTCGAGAGTCCCTCTTTATCCCGACGACAGTTCCTCAATTTTTTGACTGGGGCCACGGTCGCTGCTACGGCTGGTTCTGCTCTCTACGCGGCTGGCAAATTCTTCCTTCCCCCCTCTGAATCGACTGGAGTGGGAGGAGCCATTCTGGCTAAGGATATCCTGGGTAATCCGATTCCAGCCACACAAATTACAGCAGAGGCACCAGGCACTCGTGCCTTAGTGGCAGGGCTGGCAGGAGAACCCACTTACCTGATTGTTAAAGACGATAACACCCTGGATTCTATGGGGATTGTGGATAACTGTACTCATCTGGGCTGCACCTTCCCCTGGAATCCGATCGACCAACAGTTTCAGTGTCCCTGTCATGGTTCTCTTTACGCCCCTGATGGCACAGTGGTGCGTGGTCCAGCTCCCCTCCCCCTTAAAATCGTTCACATTGCGGTGATCGACGATCGCATTCTGATTTCACCCTGGACAGAAACTGATCCCCGTACCGGAGAAAAGCCCTGGTGGGTTTAATGCTGTTGCTGAATGCCCAAAACTTCCTGTAATTCTCAATCTCAATCAAAAGGTGTCCTATGAAAATTGCTGTATCCAGCCAAAACCAGACCGCTGTAACTGCCCATCTCGGGCATTGTCAAAAATTCTGGATTTACGACGTAAACAATGCCACCATTCAAAACAAGGAACTGCTACAACTTTCCAAAAACCAGAGCTTTCATGAGAGTTCCCCAAAAGACCCGCATCCCCTGGATGTTGTACAGATTTTGATTAGCGGCAGTATGGGGCATGGGTTAGCGCGTCGTCTGGAGTCTAAAGGGATTCAGCCCATTATCACCTCTGAAACTGACCCAGATACAGCCGTTACGGCCTATCTTACAGGCTCTCTCGCCATCCTGACTCCAGAAGAAGTTGAGCATCACTCTCATCACGAAAGTGGACACAACCACGAAGGTGAATGCGGATGTAACCAGGAATAAGATTCTGTAACAAATATTGCCCAAATTGTGTCCTGGGGCTGGCAATCTAAGAGGAATCACCATGCGGCTGCGACGCAAAAAACCACTAACCAATCAACAACACTGGTTAGTTCCAAAAGGAGTTTTGCAACTGCCAAATTCTGGAGTCTGGCACTCTTACTGGAGCGATCCCTACCATATGTTGCTAACAATTCCCTGGTTGGGGTTTCTCCTGCTGATTGTGCTGGTATATGGGATGTTGAATGCTCTCTTTGCCCTCATTTATTTAGCTGAGAGAAACAGCATTGCCAATGCCCAACCTGGATCATTTTGGGATGCATTCTTTTTCAGTGTGCAAACGCTGGCCTCGATCGGATACGGTGTCTTATACCCCCAAACCTTTTATGCTAATACCATCGCTACGATCGAAGCCTTGGTTGGGTTGCTGGGTTTTGCCGTTGTCACTGGGCTGGCGTTTGCTCGTTTTTCTCGATCCACTGCCCGCGTTCTCTTCAGTCGCTTTGCTGTTGTAACCCATTACAACGGAGTTCCATCCCTGATGTTTCGGACAGCGAACCAGCGAGGCAACCAGATTGTAGAGGCTCAAATGCGAGTGTATCTGCTGCGGGATGAAATCAGCCTGGAAGGGCAATTTATGCGCCGCCTCTATCCATTGCGCCTATTACGAAGCCAATCTCCTAGCTTTACACTAACCTGGACAGCGATTCATCCGATCGACGCAGAAAGTCCTCTACAGGGGCAAACCGCAGAATCCTTAGTTCAACTCAAAGCCCAAATAGTTGTTTCATTGAGTGGAATTGATGAAACGGTGATTCAAGCTGTTCATGCTCGGCATCTTTACCAGGCTCAAGAGATTTTATGGAACTACCAACTGGTGGACATTATTCATCAAACCAAATGTGGAGAACACTATATCGACTTTACTCATTTCCATGAAGTTGTATCGACAGAACCTGTAGCCTAAAGTTTTTTCTTCCTGGCAAGCTATCATTCAGTGGCGATCGCACTATCAGCAGCATCCGTTGTAGTTTGCAATTTATTTCTCACACTCTGATCAATCACTATGCAACTCTCTAAGCACAAACTTCAACAACATCTTGATCATGTCTATGACACCTTAATTGTGGGGGGTGGAGCCGGAGGATTATCAGCCGGAATCTACCTGCAACGCTTTCGTCTGTCCAGCCTGATTGTGGATAAAGGGAAAGCTCGCTCTTTCTGGATGCAGGAGTTGCAGAACTATTTGGGGTTGCCTCCCGGTACTCCTGGGCGGGAACTCTTGCAAAAGGGTAAGCAGCATTACTTGTCACTGAATGGAGACTGGCTCAATGGATATGTGGAAGAAGTAGTCGATGCAGGGGAAACCTTTGCAGTGCGTGTAAAGGTTGGTCGTCAGGATAGCATTTATCCTGTGTTACGAGCTAAATATCTGATTGCGGCCAGTGGCATTATTGATCATCTTCCACCCTTAGATGAAATGCAGAATGTGTATGAATACGCCGGACATAATCTGCATGTCTGCATGGTGTGTGATGGCTATGAGATGGCGGATAAGCAATGTGGCTTTTTTGTCGGCAGTGAGGCCAGTATTGAAGAAATGGTGTTTAACTTAAGCTGGTTCACCCCTTACATTACTATCTTTACCCACGGCGTATTTTCAGTCAGTCCGGAACTGCGTCAGAAATTACAGGACTATGGCTATCGCTTGGTTGAAACCCCGATTAAACGATTCCTGGGGCAAAACCATCAGATGAGCGGGGTAGAATTAGTCGATGGGTCTGTGGTGCCTCTGGAAACTGGACTGATTTCAATGGGGGCACGCTATCACCATCACTACCTTGAGGGATTGAATTTGGAACGCAAGGGAGGATATCTGGTTACCGATAATTTGGGGCGCACTTCCCATCCTCGTATCTTTGCCATTGGCGATCTAAAAGTTGGGCTAAACCAGGTGACTGTTGCCGTGGGGGATGGTGCCGTCAGTGCAACCGAAATTTGGCGCGAAGTTCGTCATCCTAGAAAGTGGATGGAAAATTTGCAGATGGCAGTTTAATGTCACTGACGATGATTAAACAATCATACCCTGGGAGAGAGACCAATGTGGGGAAGTGCGGTTACAGCGTATTTGCATTATCTGGGCTTCATGCTGGCGTTTGGAGCGTTAGTGGTTGAAAGCCTGACGCTGAAAAAAGACCTCAGCTTGCAAGAAGCCTGGAGAGTCGTAACGGCAGATACTGTGTATGGCCTGTCGGCAACCATAATTCTGATTACCGGAATTTTGAGAGTCCTCTATTTCGGCAAAGGAACCGATTACTATCTCAGCAGTCCAGTTTTTTACACTAAAGTTGGGATTTTCATTGTGGTCAGTTTGCTGTCTCTCTATCCCACCTTTTCCTTTATCTCCTGGGTGAAAGGATTACGGGATCACAAACTGCCCAATTTAGACTTACCCCAAGTCCAGCGGCTTTCCTGGCTGATCAGGGGAGAATTAGTGGGGTTTGCCCTGATTCCTCTGTTTGCAGCAGTTTTGGCACGAGGAATACGGCTCTTTTAATCATCATCAGGAATACGCTACTCTGGTAAATGTATTGTTCTGATTCAAGGAGTATCACTCATGTTTCCTTTTTGGATGAACCTCTGTTGCCACTCCGGGTCGATGGCTCAGAAATCTCATCGGCAACATCAATTAGACTTTTTAAAGTGGATGCGAGATAACCTGGAAACCCGATTGGCTGCCGTAAACGCCGCGATCGCCACCATGGAGCGGCAAATGAACGAAGAGAATCCATCTCATCCACCATCCTGATCAACCTGAAAAACGCTTTGCTGCCAACTGCATCGCATCAGCTATCAAAACGAGCATGAGGAATATCCTTTCAGATGCTGCGATCGCCCAACTCATTGAGGAGGACGTTCCCTACTTCGATTTGACCACTTTTGGACTGGGTATTGGTCAGCAGCCAGGGGCGATCGAATTCTATTCCCGGCATCCGATGGTCATTTGTGGCACAGAGGAAGCGAAGAGAGTTTTTGAACTATGTGGTGCCACAGTCCAGACTCCCATTGAGAGCGGCACCTCCTTAATGGCAAACCAACTGATTCTAAAAGCAACAGGTTCAGCAGAAGCATTACATATCGCCTGGAGAATTGCCCTCAATTTGATGGAATACACTTCTGGGATTGCTTCCCGCACCAACAAATTAGTCAGAGCAGCCCATCAGATTAATCCATCGGTGGGAATCGTGGGCACACGCAAAGTGTTTCCAGGGACTCGTAAGTTATCGACTAAGGCAATCCTGGCAGGAGGATGCCAGCACAGGGGTTGATCTTCTGGTGACCAGTTTTCCCTATTTTGGCCAGCCTGCGGACATTGGCGTAAAAATGTTGAGTGGTTAATTTGATGAGACTGACTGGTAAGTTTTGAATCCACCGCTCAGGTTGTGGGCATTAAACCCATTCAGCCGCAACGCACGAGTGGCATAGTAAGCCCGCTGTCCAACCTGACAATAGACCCAGATCTCCTGATCGGGATTCAGTTCATGCAGGCGATCGCGCAGTTGTGGCAGCGGAATATTGACAGCACCTTCTAAGTGTCCAGATGCAAATTCATCAACACTCCGAACATCCAGCAATAAGCCACCATTTAGATCGGCAAGTTGTTGCCAGTGAACCAATGGAGCATCCCCTCTCAGGGCATTGGCCGCAATCATACCCGCCATATTCACCGGATCTTTGGCGGCTCCAAATTGGGGAGCGTAACACAGTTCAGTTTCTTCCAGATCAAAGACAGTCGCCCCCATTTGCAGGGCCATTGCAATCACATCAATTCGTTTTTCTGCACCTTCTTCTCCCACAGCTTGGGCACCCAGAATACGTCCGTCCTGATGGGAGAATAGAAGTTTTAAATCGATGGGTTTTGCGTTTGGGTAATAGCCAACGTGGTGCCCTGGATGGAGATACACTTTGCCATAATCCCAGCCCAGGCGTTGTAAGGTTTTCTCATTCGCTCCGGTAGATGCGATCGTCAATCCGAATACACCACAAACGGAAGTCCCCTGCACACCCCGGAAGGTGCTATTGCGTCCACAGATGACATCAGCAGCAATGCGTCCCTGGCGGTTGGCGGGACCTGCTAAAGGGATCACCGTCCACTCACCCGTGACAAAATCTTTGACTTCAACCGCATCTCCCACCGCCCAGATCTTTGGATCACTGGTTTGCATTTGATCGTTAACCCGAATTCCTCCACGATCGCCAATCTCCAACCCAGCGGCTTTTGCCAGCGTTGTTTCAGGCCGGACCCCA
>JBBIQC010000051.1:0-14334 GCA_037442585.1 Oscillatoriales cyanobacterium bin_317 | reverse complement strand
GGAGCTTGTACCGTTGCTATCGTCTCATTTGTCTCGCTATTCCGCTCACGACAGACTGCTGTGCCTTAGTAATGGACATGGGGAAGATGTCATTGCTGTGCGAATCCTGCAAGCCCTGCAAGACCAGCCGCAAGCTCCTAAACTGGCTGCTTTACCATTAGTTGGCGAGGGACGTGCCTATCAGCAGTTGGGAATTCCCCTGATTGGGCCAGTTAAGGCCATGCCATCTGGCGGCTTTATATATATGGATGGACGGCAGTTTGCTAGAGATGTGCAAGGCGGACTGGTGCAGTTAACCTTCCATCAGTTTCAGGCGATTCGCCAGTGGGCGAAGCAGGGAGGCAGTATTTTAGCAGTTGGAGATATTGTGCCGCTAGTGCTGGCGTGGTTGAGTGGCATCCCTTATGCGTTTGTCGGGACGGCAAAATCAGAATATTATCTCCGGGATGAAACAGGGCGGCTGTTTCCCCAGACCTTTTTAGATGGCTGGTCAGGGTCAGTGTATTATCCCTGGGAGCGCTGGTTAATGAGTCGGCTCCGGTGTCGGGCAGTCTTTCCCAGAGACAGTATCACGACCCGGATTTTGCAGAAATGGGTCATCCCAGCTTTTGACCTGGGTAATCCCATGATGGATGGATTAGAACCCAAAGTGTCTCAAGCCCAGATGGATGATGCTCCGGTGCCAGTTGGCAGACGGTTCACCAGTAGTACACGAGAGACTTCATCGGTACTAACTGCAACATCAGAGAGCGTTTTAACCCGTTCTCCCTCTCAACAAGCGATACTAACGATTACCCTGCTGCCCGGTTCCCGATCGCCGGAAGCTTACGAAAACTGGCAACGAATTCTGCTGGCTGTCAATGGCATCATCGCCATGGCCGCTCCTGAGCCTGTCATATTTCTAGCGGCGATTACTCCCAGTTTGAGTCTGGAGTCTTTCAGCTACCCGTTGAGATTACAGGGTTGGCAATCCATTCCAGCCGCCCAACTTACTCAGACTACCCTACAATCCTTTCCTGACTCTACGGCACAGTGGTTTATCCGGGATCAGGCAGTTCTAGGGTTGAGTCAGCAGGCTTATGGGGATTGTTTACACCGGGGAGATTGCGCGATCGCGATGGCAGGCACCGCAACGGAACAATTTGTGGGATTGGGCAAACCTGCAATCACCCTACCGGGCAAAGGCCCCCAATTTACCCCTACCTTTGCGGAAGCCCAGACCCGGTTGCTGGGGGAATCGGTTTGCTTAGTGGCTGATCCGGCTGATGTTGCCGCCACCCTTCACCGCCTCCTGACCGATGCAGCCGCTTTGGAACGGATTGCCGCCAACGGTCGCGATCGCATGGGAATGCCAGGAGCCGCAGGCCGCATTGCTCAATGCTTGATGCAGCGGTTCCAGACTATATAGAAAAACCCACAAAAATAGGCCACTGTATGCTCAGTGACCCACTCTACTGTCAAATACTTGTTCTTATGTAGCAGAGTTAAACCGTTAATCAGCGAACGGTATTTCCGCCAACTCTTTTCAGGAGACAGAAGCTGCAACCGCAAGCAGGCCACCCACCAACAGCAGAGCACCTAATCCAAGGATAATGTAGTTCCGCTTTTGAGTATTTGTGGGAGGCTCTGCCTGGTACATCTTTGGCTCTACGGCAAAGTTGTTTAAGCGGCCACCGTCTTCAACTGTATAACGCATGAAACTTCCTCAATTTTTATTAACCCTAACCGCACTAGGGATGAATTAACATTAAGTTTATTAAACTTTGTAACAAATTGCAACAATCCTGAGAGAAATTTGTGTCAGTAAAAGATTAGCGTCAGCAAAAAAGACGCGGCTAATCGCGTCTTTTTTGCTTACTTGACAGTTCCGGTTAGGGGTGAACTGGCGCTGGCATAGGCTTTGATGGGAATGCGTCCGGCCTGGTGAGCTAAATATCCGGCTTCTGTGGCCAGTTTCATCGCTCGAGCCATAGCAACCGGATCTTGAGCCTGGGCGATCGCGGTATTAATCAACAAGGCATCTGCGCCCAATTCCATCGCTTGAGCCGCTTCACTGGGCACTCCAATTCCAGCATCGACAACGACAGGAATTTTGGCATTCTCGATAATGATTTGGATATTGGCGGCATTCTTCAAGCCTTGACCAGAACCGATCGGCGATCCCAAAGGCATCACCGTGGCACAGCCCGCCTCTTCCAGGCGTTTCGCCAGTAAGGGATCGGCATTGATGTAAGGCAAAACAGCAAAGCCTTCCTTGACCAACTGTTCGGCAGCTTCCAGAGTGCCAATGGGGTCGGGGAGCAGGTATCGGGTATCGGGAATGACTTCCAGTTTGACAAAATTGTTATCTTCCTGGCCCAAAAGTTTTGCCATCTCCCGACCCAAGCGAGCCACCCGCATGGCTTCCTCAGCCGTTTGACACCCTGCAGTGTTGGGCAGCATCCAGATCTTTGTCCAATCCAGGGCTTCAGCCAGTCCTTCATGGCCGGGAGCATTCGTCTGTACCCGACGCACGGCGACCGTTACAATCTCGCTACCACTGGCAGCAATGCTCTGCCGCATTTCATCAAAATTTCGATATTTTCCTGTGCCCGTCATCAATCGGGAGTGAAAGATTCGCCCCGCGATCGCCAACGGCTTTTCTAATGGGCGATCAAATGTTTTTTCCAGAGTTTGCATGGTTGTGTGTATCGTCTACTCATCCCTAGAGTAGCGCTCTTGGGATGCCCTGTTGGATCCCGATCAGACCACTGTATGGTAGAAAAATTCGCCAATCTTCCTCGTTCAGATCCCGCCTCAGATCCCCCGGTTGATTTAACATTTCGGGAGCAACGGCTGGATTGTCCACAATTTCCCTGGGGTTTCCAGTGTCATCTCCCTATCCACCTTCCCAGCCTCTGATCATCCCCTCACGCCAACCGATGCTTCAGCCAGAAGGCCAGCAGCGGCATTGTAATTTGATAACCATACTCCGGGCCGTACACCAACCCTTTTTGTTGCAGGCTGGCCAGTGCTCCTTGTAGTCCACCACCACGAGAGAGGTGATGTTTCTGGATGTATTCGCGGGCATGGGGACTGTCGGTAGGGTCGAGAGCAAGGCTTTCCAGCACTCTTACCTGGCTAGAAGGCAACAACATTAACAGGGATTCAAAGGTCAGAGACAGATCTTCGACCAGGGTAAGGGTACTGTGATAAATCTGGTGAGGTTGGAGGACGGCGATCGGGGATTGGGGGTGAGGGATTGGGGGATGGGGACTGGAGGCGAGAGTTGCAAATGGGTCTGGGTCAGGATGAGCGATCGTCGGTCGCTCAAACTCGGATACCTGATGGTCAAGCCAGAGACGACGAGCCACGGTAATGGCGGTTCCCATGTCTCCCTGGACGTAATTCAAAAATAAGTCGAGGGCCTGGGAATCTAATTTGAGATTCTGAGCCGCCATTGTCTCTACCAACCAGGTTGCCACCTCGTCCGCTTGTAACGGCCCCAACAAAACAACCTGCATATTGCTTTGCTGCACCCAACTTTCAGCGACTGTGGCAATCAAAGCATAGCTGACCCGACTCTGTTGCTGAATTTCCTGGCGGAGATAGTTCTCCCATTGCTCGGAACGATCCCAGGAGCGAATGTGAGGAAAGTTCTGAAACACAATGACAACCCGGCAGCCAAGCCACTCGGCCAGACGTTGAGGCAGCGAGAGTAGTGCTTGAAATAATGTCCATTCTTCTTTAGGGGAGATATGCCAGACCAGCCGCGATCGCCCACTACTGGCTTGCTCTAGCGCAACGGGATGGCGATCGCTCCACTTCTGAATCAGGGTCAATTCCTCTGGAGCCTCAAAGGCCGCCAAAATTCCCTCGGCCAGCAATGTCAGAAAGCGACTACTGTGGGTGGCCCGCAGGCAATCAATCTCAATCATCCTGGCTCCGACCTCGCGGGCCGCATAACGAATTAAGGTGCGGCGACCACTTCCCGGTACTCCGGCTATCAAAAGATCACCATCCTCGGTCAGCACCTGACTGATCTGACGCAGTTCTGCCTGCCGACCCACTAAATTTACAGGAGTGAAGGGGTTGGCAACCATGTCAATGTCAACTTATGCGAAGTATGAACTACCACCCCTTAAGAGGGACGCGGTTTCTGGCGCTTCAATTGGGCAACTTATCAAACCGCGATAAATACAGTAGATAGAGGTTTCCCATCGACGCTTCACGATGCGGGTTCCCAGCACCGTGAGAGCTTCTGAAGCTGTCAGAATTCCAACCTGGAAGCGGGTTGAATCACGAAGTCTGTATCTCCGAACAGGTAGCGTCAATCCCTGTTAATTGGCAGGTAGCCTAGAACTTCCACGGAAGAAAGATTGGCATCTGCAACGCTAGTGAGGCTCTATGACAGAAATGGCTCCCAGCGTACATTATAAACTAATTGGCAATTTCGCTTTGTGCCGCCGCGCTATCCTTCCCCACTCTGTAGCTGGGGACTGGGCTTCTATTTTGTTATGTTCCCTATGCCTTATCCCCCTTTCTGATCCAGCCTCAAAGCGGCTTCTAATGCGGCTTTTTCTCTCGCCCGATGGGCAAAGGGTTGCAGTGAAGCTTGATCCCATCCAGTGAGAATGGATAAGTCTTCCAGGCTCATGCCTCGCATCACCATTTCGACGCACCAGGTTTGTTGTGCCTGTTCGATCGCGGGCGATCGGCCTTCGGGAATCAATAATCCTTCTGTCCAAAGTTGCCACTGTTGGCGTAATTCCGGCTCTGAGAGCGGCTGCCCCTGGGAGTTGAGAAATAGCGCAGTCTGGTTATCTTTGCGGCTTTTTAACCATTGGGTTAAGGGGTTACGCAGGTAAGAGCCATACCGTTTACCCAAAATCCACTGGTTAATGGGAACTTGTCGTTCGCGATCGCCCGTAATCTGTAAATATTGTTGATGGGCATCATGAAAGTAATGCGATCGCTCCAGTTGAGTCACCTCAGCAGTACTTAATCCAGTTCCAAATAGCACATAGGCCAGTGCATAGTCTTGTAAACCCATTTTTTTAGTTCGCTGTAAAATTGTATGCACCAAATCTGTAGATAAATCAGCTACTTTCTCTACCACAGGGGTCGCACTGGTGACATTCTGAATGGCAGGAGTAGTCAGCGGGGGCAGGAGTGAGGCGGGAGATACAGCGCCGTGTAAAAATAAGGTTACTAAATTTTCTAAAAAATCTTCCCGGTCTTGCCAGAGTTCATGAAACTCGCTAGTGAACTCAATCACGGCATAACCTAACAGCATCCCATTCAGCAAACTGGCCAGTTTTTCAGCCGTCAGGTAAGAGTGCAATTGGCCGCGATCGATCACCGTTTGAAAATATTCAGCGACATAGTGATTGGCCTGAGTGAAGCCCCGACCCAGCGCCGCCCGGTTTTCGGCAGGAAACTGTCCCGCTTCTCCAACGACCGAACGCACCACTTCAGGAACGCGATCGAGCGCATGTAAACAGGCCGTTGCGTAATCCTTCAGCGCCTGGTAGATATTCCCGGTTTGATTCGCCTGCTGCACTAGGGTCTGTCCCAGTTGAGTGAAAACAGCGGCTTCTTCAATGACCGCCAGCAGCAGCCCATGTTTACTGCCGAAGTGGCGAAACAGCGTAACTTCATTGACACCTGCCGCTTCTGCAATTTGTTTGGTAGTTGTTGCGGTCACCCCCTGAGAGGCAAATAATTCCAGCGCCGTATGGATCAACCGGTGCCGGGTTGGGTTTTGGGATAAAGCCATGGGATGGATGCAAGTACCACTTGCAGGGGTGAGAATTACTTGTTAAGCTTACAGATGTAAGTGACACTTGCATTTTTTCAGAGTGCAGCCGTGTTACTTCTTCAGTATGGCGGATTTAGCCGGAAACCCCCGGTAAAGCCAATGGCCTGTTGGTAGAAACCGCCCTGGTTTGACTCTGACATTTCAAGGATTTTCATGACTTCTAATACGGTAACGAACGACGCTCCGAAGCAGTCGTTTACTTTCAATTGGATCAGTGTGGCATTTTTTGCAACGATTCATGCCCTGGCGCTGCTGGCTCCCTGGTTTTTCTCCTGGTCAGCGCTGGGAGTGGCGATCGCCCTGCACTGGTTATTTGGCAGCATTGGGATTTGTCTCGGCTACCATCGTTTGCTGACTCATCGCAGTTTGCAGGTACCTAAACCCCTGGAATACGCGATCGCCCTGATTGGTGCCATGGCGGTTCAGGGAGGGCCAATTTTCTGGGTTTCTGGTCACCGTGCCCATCACTTGCACACCGAAGATATCGATAAAGATCCCTACTCCGCACGGCGAGGATTCTGGTGGAGCCACATGGGTTGGTTGTTCTATCAACGACCAGAAGTGTTTGACTACAATATTTACCGCCAATATGCCCCTGATTTAGAAAAGCAGGCATTTTACCGCTGGCTCGATCGCTACTTCCTGCTCCTCCAAATTCCTTTGGGAATTGTTCTCTATCTGCTGGGCGGTTGGTCGTTTGTGATTTATGGCCTGTTTGTGAGAGCCGTTACCCTCTGGCACAGCACCTGGTTAATTAACTCCGCTACCCACATGACAGGCTACCGCAGCCACGAATCGGATGATAATTCCCGCAATCTCTGGTGGGCGGCAATTCTTACCTATGGCGAAGGGTGGCACAACAATCACCATGCTTACCCCAATGTCGCCAAAGCAGGCTGGAAATGGTGGGAAATTGACATGACCTGGTGGGCGATCGTCCTGCTGCAACGACTGGGATTAGCCCGTCGCGTGATTATGCCTCCACAGGGTTGAGAGTTTAGAGTTGAGAGTTTAAGGCCATTTCCAGAAAAATTTATACCAGGAAATCGTAGGGGCTTAGCATTCGGGCAAAGACTTTTGTGATGGGTCAGGAATTATCAGCCGAATGCCAAGCCCGTACAGGGGTAATATCTTTCGATTACCTTGCGCAGTGAGCGGTTGAGCGATTTGATGTCATTGGTGGTAAAGCTCAAATCCAAGCTCATGCTCGAGCAATTGCCGCTCTGCCGTACGAAGAAACTGATCCAGAACAAGTGAAAACATTAGCGGGGATTGAAGAGGCCGTTCGAGGGCACCTGCTGGAGCATGTCAGTCCGGAGATTGGGAATTTTTTATGCAAGAAAGGCTGATAGAAACCTCTACCAGCCTTGATTTAGTTAATGGAGCACTACAGCCCGGAGTCTAATGCAGGATGCGTGAGAGCCAGCGTATGCATCAATGTCCAGAGGTGATGCGTTACGGCGATCGCCTGACACATCCTCCTTGGACTACTTAGACTCAGTGAAGTCTGCGTCGATCACATCTTCATCAGAACCACTGGAAGGCCCAGCACCAGCACCGCCATCATCGGTAGGGCCAGCCCCCGGTGCACCTGCTCCAGCCTGTTGATAGATGTTGCTACCAATGGTGTACAGGGTTTGTTGCAGTTCGGTGGTGAGGGACTTGATGCGATCGAAGTTTTCTTGATTGATGGCTTCCCGCAGATCCTTGATCATGCCTTCGACCTTGGACTTGTCATCGGCAGAAACCTTGTCGCCCAGTTCACTCATCTGCTTCTCGGCCTGGTAAGCGAGGGAGTCGGCCTGGTTCTTCAGATCGATCCGTTCACGCCGTTCCTTGTCAGCGCTGGCGTTCTGTTCGGCTTCGCGTACCATCCGTTCCACATCGTCCTTGGGCAGGGTAGATGCTCCGGTAATGCTGATGGACTGTTCCTTACCCGTGCCCTTGTCCTTGGCGGTCACTTGCAGAATCCCGTTGGCATCAATGTCAAAAGTGACTTCGATTTGGGGAACACCACGGGGCGCGGGAGGAATGCCATCCAGACGGAAGGTTCCCAGGCTCTTGTTATCGTTGGACATTTCCCGTTCTCCTTGCAGGACGTGGATTTCCACGTTGGTTTGACCATCCACGGCAGTGGAGAACACTTCCGACTTCTTGGTGGGAATGGTGGTGTTGCGAGGAATGATCTTGGTCATTACGCCACCCAGGGTTTCCACACCCAGAGACAGGGGAGAGACATCTAATAGGAGAATGTCTTTTACTTCTCCAGCCAGTACACCTGCCTGAATAGCCGCACCGACAGCCACCACTTCATCCGGGTTTACGGTCTGGTTGGGGTCTTTGCCCAGAGTACGTTTGACCAGTTCCAGCACAGCAGGAATCCGGGTGGAACCACCGACCATCACCACTTCATCGATCGCACTCTTATCAATCTTGGCATCGCGCAAAGCAGTTTCGACGGGAATCCGGCAGCGATCGATCAGATCGGCACACAGTTCCTCAAACTTGCCGCGAGTCAGCGTCGTATCCAGATGCTTTGGCCCGTCCTGAGTGGCGGTGATGAAGGGCAGGTTAATTTCGGCCTGGGTGACGCTGGAAAGTTCAATCTTGGCCTTTTCTGCCGCTTCCGTCAGCCGTTGCAGGGCTTGCTTGTCCTTGCGCAAGTCAATCCCTTCTGACTTTTTGAACTCCTCGGCCAGGTAGTCCACAATCTTCTTGTCGAAATCGTCGCCGCCCAGGTGGGTGTCCCCGGAGGTGGCCATTACTTCAAATACGCCATCGCCTACTTCCAGGATGGATACGTCAAACGTACCGCCCCCTAAGTCGAACACCAGAATCGTTTCATTGCTTTTCTTGTCCAAACCGTAAGCCAGGGAAGCGGCGGTCGGTTCGTTGATAATCCGCAGCACTTCAATCCCAGCAATCTTCCCAGCATCCTTGGTAGCCTGCCGCTGGGAGTCATTGAAGTAAGCGGGAACAGTAATTACGGCTTGAGTCACCTGCTCGCCCAGATACTTGCTGGCATCATCCACCAGCTTCCGCAGTACCTGCGCCGAGATTTCTTCGGGAGCGAATTGCTTGCCAGCAGTGGGGCAATCCAGCTTCACGTTGCCGTTGACATTCAAAACTTTGTAAGACACTTCGGTGGTTTCGTGGGTCACTTCATCAAAGCGACGACCGATAAACCGCTTCACCGAGTAGAACGTATTTTCAGGGTTCATCACCGCCTGACGCTTGGCAATCTGGCCCACCAGGCGATCGCCATTTTTGGCAAATGCAACGACTGAGGGAGTAGTCCGAAATCCCTCCGCATTGGCAATTACGGTGGGTTTGCCACCTTCCATCACCGCTACACAAGAGTTCGTTGTACCCAAGTCAATTCCAACAACTTTTGCCATTGCTGCTTCGGCTCCATCAACTAAAAAACATTAAGAAATTTCAGTGGCTTTCATCTGCCACGCTGAGCAACCGTGAAGCGGTCAGGTCAACTCTGGAAGCTAAACCTATTCCACCTGTAAGCACAGCACGCCTGTTTCTATACTGATCTCGATTGGAGCTTTTGATGAAGGGGTATTTACCGTACTTGGAAGGTGGGGTGTGGGGTAGAAGGGCTATAGTAGGAAAGCTTATTAGTCTGTCAGTTTCTATGGACTCGAAATCTGCTCGCTCCCGGTCTGCCGATGCCTCCTTTTCGATGGATGACTTTGCCAAAGCGCTGGAAAGTTACGACTATGCGTTTGAAAAGGGGCAGGTGGTCACGGGGAAGGCTGTTAGCTATGACACCGATGGAATTTTCGTGGATATTGGAGCCAAATCGCTGGCCTTTCTGCCACTGTGGGAGGCCAGCTTACGGACGGTGAAGGATCCCTCTGCAATCATGCCGTTGGAGGAAGAACGGGAGTTTTTGATCATCCGGGAACAGGATGCGGATGGGCAAATCACCCTCTCTCTGAAGCAGTTGGAGATGAAGAAAGCCTGGGATCGGATGGCAGAGGCGCAGGATAGTAACGAAAGTCTGCAGGTGCGGGTCACAGGCACAAACAAAGGTGGAGTGACGGTGGATGTGCAGGGACTGCGAGGATTTATTCCCCGATCGCACCTCAACGAAAAAGACGACCTGGAAGCGCTGAAAGGCACCACGCTCACAGCCAGTATCTTAGACCTGGATCCGGAGCGAAATAAGTTGGTGCTGTCAAATCGGTTGGCCTCGCGATCGGCGGCCTTTAGCCAACTGGAAGTGGGTCAACTGGTGGAAGGCAAGATCAGCAGTATCAAACCGTTTGGTGCATTTGTCGATATGAACGGCACCAGTGGTTTGTTGCACATTAACCAGATCAGCAATCGCTACGTGGAATCGTTGCCCAATCTCTTCCAAATCGGCCAACCGATCAAAGCCATGATTGTGAATTTGGAAGAAGGTCGGGGCCGCATCTCCCTGTCTACCAAGGTATTAGAAAACTATCCCGGTGAGATGCTGGAAAAAATGGATGAGGTGATGGCGGAAGCGGACGATCGAGAGGAACGGGCTAGAAAGGCGGTTTTAGGGAGTTAGTCATTCGTCCTTTGTCATTGGTCATTTATAAACCTCTCCCCAACCTCTCCTACAAGGAAAGGGGCTTGAAAAGTTCAGAACCGAACCGTGTCGATAAACTGCCACGTTGTGGCTCCTCCCTTTGGCGTCGGAGAGGGAGGTTGGGAGGGAGAGGTCTGTAAAACGACGATACTCTAAGCCACTTGCACCGCTTCCCGTGGTCGATCGCCCTCCTGGCGCAAAAACTCTTCCACCTGGGCTTCAATTTCACGGCGAACGATTTCACGATATTCGACAAAATGCTCAATTTGGGCGCAGACGGATAAATAGCTGCTGAGGCCACCGGGATTGAGGCGGGCCATGTTATACAAATTGCGCCAGAATTGCCAGCGGGTGTCGCGTACCACTCCCTGTCGCCAGCAGATAGTCAACAGGGCGCGGATGGCGATCCAATCTACTTTTTTCTTGGCGGATTTACCTTTTTTGGGATAGGTAGCTTCTCCTAACAGCAGGAAGTGGCGGTAGGTGCGATCGAGAAACCGCTTCGGTTCATACAGTTCCCAGAATGCTTCCACATACTCACGGGCGATGTCTTCCAGGGGACGGGTGGGGACAAAATTCATCAGGACGGTCTGGTTGCCATTGGAGTTGTCGCTACGGAGACGGCCTTCCTATTTCAGGCGATGCCAGAGGGCCGTATCGGGTAACGCCTGCAACATGCTGAATAGGGCTGTCGGAATCGTGGTTTGTTCCACGAATTTGACAATCCGGGATCCGGCTCCGGGTTTTTCGCCATCAAAACCGATGATGAATCCGGCCATCACCCGCAGGCCCGATCGCGCGATCGCCTGTACCGAATCGCTTAAAGAATCCCTCGTATTCTGGTATTTCTGCGTCAGCGACAGACTTTCTTCATCTGGTGTTTCAATGCCTAAAAATACAGAGCCAAAATTACAGGCCACCATTGCGTCCATCAATTCCTGATCCTTCGCCAGATCGACCGAGGCTTCCGTGGCAAAGGAGAAGGGATAACGGTGCTCGACCATCCAGGGTTGCAATTCTTTCAACAGCAACTTGACATTACGTTTGTTGCCAATGAAGTTGTCATCCACCATGAAAATGCTGCGTCGCCAGCCTAGCTCATACAGGCGTTCCAGTTCCGCCAGCAGTTGCTCCGGCGTTTTGGTACGGGGTTTGCGGCCATACAGCACGATAATGTCACAGAACTCGCACTGAAAAGGGCATCCGCGTGAGAACTGGACGGCCATTTCGGAATAGGCATCGAACTCCAGTAAATCAAAGCGAGGAATGGGCGTTTCGGTGACATCCGGTTTTTCACCACCAGAGCGGAAAATTCCCGTTTGGTCGCCCTGCGCGATCGCCGCTACAAACATCGGGAGCGTAATTTCGCCTTCATCCAGAATCAAATAATCGGCCCCAGCGACTTTGACTTCTTCGGGGAGGGCAGTGGGATAAGGGCCACCGACGGCCACCCGTTTCCCCCGCCATTTCGCTTCCTGAATTTGCTCCAGCAGATCTTCCTTCTGCACAATCATGGCCGAGAGAATCACCAGATCGGCCCAGGCCCATTCGGCTTCCGTCACCTGCCGCACATTGCGATCGACCAGTTTGAAGTTCCACTCTTGAGGCAAAATTGCTGCCACTGTGACTAGGCCCAGCGGCGGCAGCATGGCTTTGCGGTTGACCAGGGCTAAGGTTTTTTCAAAAGACCAGAAGCTTTTGGGAAAGCGAGGATACAGCAGTAAAACGTTCATTCAGTCTCACACTATTAGAAGGGATTGGGAATTGGGGATGAGGGAGTGGGGGGTGGGAATTGGGGATGAGGGAGTGGGGGGTGGGGAAGATCGGGGATAGGGAGTTATTTTGAAGATTGGTCAACTCCCGGAAGCAGACCTGGCAATGCAACACCTCTGGTTCATAATGTCATGATTTTTAATAATTGGACAGCAAATAGATTGTTGTGTGTAGGGAAAAGCTACCGTGGTAGCCTTTTACAGGTATCTCAGATGGCGGTTTGCCAATTTGCCCTCCAATGACAACGATTTGGGAACTTGATTTTTACTCTCGTCCGCTAGTGGATGAGAACGGTAAAAAAATTTGGGAAGTTCTGGTTTGCGAGAGTCCTTTAGACGTGAAGACGCAACCTGATGCTTTGTTCCGCTATGCCGAGTATTGTGCCAGTACGGAGGTGAATTCGGCCCACCTGCAGCAGGTGTTGGAAACGGCGATCGCCCAGGCTCCCAAACCGCCTACCCGGATTCGTTTTTTTCGGCAGGCGATGAATAACATGATCACGAAGGCTTGTGAGGAATTGGGAATTCCGGCTGTGCTGAGCCTGCGTACCTATCGCTTAACTCAGTGGCTAGAGCAGCGGATGCAGGAGGAGTATCCCCAACATCCAGGCTTTCAACCGGGAACCAATCCTTCGGTCAGTTTTGCGGAAACCGCTCCCCAGGTTCTACCGGATGCATTACGGGGCGAGAAATGGGCCTTTGTCACCCTGGAAGCTGCTGCATTGGAGGAAATGACCGACTGGGCGATCGCCTTTGGTGAAGGATTTCCGCTCCGTCTGGCAGGGCTGGAACCGGGGGCATTGATTCCAGGGTTACTGATTTTCACGACCCGTGCAACTCCGATGGCCGCCTGGATGTCTGGTCTGGAACTGGGCATGGTGAGCTTCGACTCAGAACTGAAGCAGTTGCTGCTGACGACAGGGGTGAACGATCGCTGGATTCTCGCCTCCTTAAACAGCTCCGCATTGCAGACCGAGGCCAAAAATTTTACTACCGCCAAACAGACGGCTCAGGGAGTCCACTTTCTGGCGATTCAAGCCAGTCCGGACACAGAAGCATTTGCCGGATTCTGGTTATTGCAGGATCCCAAATTAGCGTAAAGTGATTCTAAACCTGATGGAGGAAGGGCCTTTAAAGACCTGATTGCTGAGAGGTTATGGGTTCCGACGATTTACAGCAAGACACACTGGCAGAGCAATTATTAGACCTGGCGACCCGATCGGGAGCAGAGGCAGCGGAAGTATTTCAATCCCGATCGCTGTCCCGTCCCGTTTTTTTTGAGGCCAATCGCCTCAAACAACTGGAAAGTGCTCAGGCAGAAGGATTAGCTCTGCGTCTCTGGCGAGGGGGACAACCGGGATTAGCTGTTGCCTATGGGCCTGTGGAACCGCAAACGCTGGTCGATCGAGCACTGGCCTTAAGCAGCCTGAATGAGCCGGAAGAAATCGAACTGGGGGCAGCCTCTAAAGCCGCTTATCCTGACCTGGGAGAAACGATCGCCGTTGGGCAACTGGTGGAGTGGGGCAAACAGGCAATCGCGCTGGTGCGGCAGGCTTACCCGGAAGTCCTGTGTGAGGCGGAATGGGAATGTGAAGCCGAAACGACTCGCCTGATCAACTCCAAAGGATTAGATTGCAGCTACACGGACACCACCCTGGGTTGTTCCCTGTCGGCAGAGTGGATTCGGGGAGATGATTTTCTCAGCGTCTACGATGGTCAAACTCAACGGGGCAGCCTGGATCCAGAGGCCTTGGCACACCAGGTCGTACTCCGTTTAGATTGGGCCAAGGAAAATACCGGTTCGATGAATGGCCGGGTGCCAATTCTGTTTTCCTCCAAGGCCGCAGATATGCTCTGGGGTACGGTACAGGCTGCCTTAAATGGCAAACAGGTGATTGAAGGAGCCTCTCCCTGGAGCGATCGCTTAAATGAAGTCGTCACTTCGGAAGAGTTAACCCTGGCCCAACACCCCGATATGGGACCATTTAGCTGTCCCTTTGATGATGAAGGCACTCCCACCCGTCCCATCACCTTTATCGACAGTGGTGTCCTCAAGCTGTTCTATGCCGATCGCACCACGGGCCGCAACTTAGGTAGTGGCACGACGGGTAATGGATTTCGTCCAGGGTTAGGTAGCTATCCCAGTCCCGGTATGTTTAATCTGATTGTCAGTCCGGGAACGCGATCGC
>JBBIQC010000050.1:0-14352 GCA_037442585.1 Oscillatoriales cyanobacterium bin_317 | reverse complement strand
CACTGGCCAGGACGGTAACTTGGAGCGACAAAATGGAAGATTGCCAGATCATGACACAGGTTCCTCTCCTGGCAGAACAAAGCCATACTTCCGCATTAGGGGTCTTCCCTTCCCCCCATTAATAAAGGCCGCAAACTGTTTAGCTTCCTCTGGATGAGGAGCGCTTTTGGGAACTGCCAGCATCTGCTCCAGGGGCTTGTGCAGTTTCTCAGGCACCAATACCCATTTCCCCGGCTTTTGCACGCTGATCGAGAGCGCCGCGATCGCCACATCCACATTGCCGGTTTGGGCATACTGCTGGGTTTGCTTAATATTCTCTCCTAGAATCAATTTCGGCTGAATCGCGTCCCAAATGCCCGCTGCTTGCAACGCCTGTCGTGCCGCCACGCCATAGGGAGCGTGATCTGGATTGGCGATCGCCACCCGCTTAATGTCAGGTTTCATTAAGTCTTGGATGTCCTTAATCTCGTGAGTACCCCCTTCCCGCTGCCACAGGGTAAGCCGTCCCACACCATATAGCTCCTTTGTGCCTGAATGTATCAGCCCTTTTTTGTCTAAATCCTCGACAAATTTCTTATTGGCTGCCGCAAATAGATCCACGGGCGCACCCCGTTCGATCTGTTGCGCCAGTTGTCCTGTGGAACCCAGGTTAAACGTCACCCGATGTCCAGTTTCTTGCTCCCACAACTTGCCGATCTCTGGAAATACATCATTCAAGTCAGCCGCCGCAGAAACCGTTAAGGTAATTGGCTTAGCCGTGGAAGTTGCAGAAGGTGAGGACGATGGATCCGCCGTAGACAAGCCGCACGCAGACAGCAAACCCATCAGCGCCAGCACCCAAAGCCACCCTCGCTTCGTAATCATTTTCTGACAACTCCTTGGCCAATTTCATGCTGCAGGCAAGTACTATTGACATCATGCCAATATATCTGCCTAAGGTTCTGTAGCTCAGGTATCCAAATTGTTGAGTTACCCTAGCGACTGAAGTTGCGGCTATATGGAGAAAACCTGCTGATGCAGGTTACTGAAAACCTTGATTGTATTGGGTCTGCGTCGGCAGACTTGGTGAGTGTAGTCGCGGTTTTAACCGCCGGATGCTTTTCTCATTCACAATGATGTTGAAGTGGCTCCAGGGATTGAGGTTGTGGCGATTATCACCAAATCTTCGGCGGAAAAACTGGGACTGGTAGAGGGCAAAGAAGTCTATGCCGTCGTGAAAGCGTCGGATGCCATGATCGCAATGGATTCAGGCTCAGCCCAGGGGTTCGTTAAGCTATCCCCTGAGTGCAAGCAGTAGACAAATCAGGACTTTCAATGTTTAAATCTCGTGCTGCTCTCAAATTTGTCGTGTTACTGGGATTTGTGAGTCTCTGTGCCGATGCCACTTATGAAGGGGCACGCAGCATCTCTGGAGCCTATCTGGCAGTCTTGGGGGCCAGTGGCACGGTTGTGGGTTTGACGGCAGGGTTTGGGGAACTGATTGGCTATAGCTTACGGCTGGTCACGGGCTATCTCAGCGATCGCACTCGACAATACTGGCGCATTACGACATTAGGCTATGTGATTAACACTGTCGTCGTTCCCTTAATGGCCCTGGCTGGTCGCTGGGAAGTGCTGGCAGGACTGATGATTGCCGAACGCACAGGCAAAGCGATTCGGACTCCCCCCAGAGATGTGTTGCTATTGAGTACTGTTGATTGAACAAAAGGTCTTGCGAACGGGCGATCGCTCCCAAGAAGTTCTCCCCTTTTTCCCCTGATGGCAGGCTGTGGATTCTTCCGTTAAATTTGCCTACTATTAAGTTATAAGTTAAACCGTGTCCAAGTCCAGAACCGTCGTTTCTCTGATGGGAAAACGACCGTTCTCTAGCTGGCCTTGGTTTAGCATGGATATATCAAGCTAACTGGGATGGGGTGCGGCAGGCTATTGTTACAGGCCAATTATCGATAGACTTTGCTCTCGCAGTGCGACAATGGAAACAACCCTGGCAGGTCGCTATCAAATTATCAAGCATTTAGGCGGGGGAGGTTTCGGCCAAACGTTTCTGGCGAATGATTTACACCTTCCTGGCCATCCCCTGTGTGTGGTCAAGCAACTCAAGCCCAGTGTCAGCGATCCTGCCCATCTAGAAACCGCTCAACGACTCTTCAACCAGGAAGCGGAAACCCTGTATCGATTGGGATCCCATAATCAGATTCCCCGGTTGCTGGCTCACTTTGAGCAAAATCAAGAGTTTTATCTGGCTCAAGAATATATTGATGGCATTCCCTTAAATCGCGAGATTGTTCCCGGTCAGCAGTTGAGTGAAGCCTACACGATCGCGCTGCTGCAAGACATTCTGCAAGTATTAGCGTTTGTCCATCAGCAGCACGTCATTCATCGAGATATTAAACCCGCCAATTTAATTCGACGCTCCAGTGATTGCAAGATTGTCCTGATTGATTTTGGAGCGGTGAAGCAGGTCAGAGATCGAGCGATTGGAGATTTGGGGCCAACCAGTATCACGGTCGCGATCGGCTCTCCCGGATATATGCCAACGGAGCAGCAGGCATTCAAACCCCATTTCAGCAGTGATGTTTACGCGGTCGGTATGGTAGCGCTGGAAGCCTTGACAGGACTCAGGCCCAAGGATTTTCCCAGAGACTCAGAAACGGGGGAAATTTCCTGTGTGTTGATGCGCGATCGCATTTCCATCAGTCCAGAACTGGAGGCTTTCCTCGATCGTATGGTGCGGTACGACTATCGCCAGCGCTATAGGGATGCGTTTGAAGCCTTACAAGCTCTGCAGCAGATATTAGAGGGAAGGGAAAAGGATGTGCCTGCGGTGCTGCTGGATGTACCGACGGTGCCCTATCTGGCGACTGATTCCAGAAGCCAGCAATTTTCCACTCTGCCCCCCACCATGAACAGGGATTCTTCTCCCAGTCAGCGGCAAATCAACCCCTTGCCCGTGGAGCTACAAAAATCTTTAGAACAGTTGCTGATGACTTTGATTGGCCCGATCGCTCCCGTGGTGGTGAACCGGACTTTAGAGCAAGTTCTGGATGCCTCTGAGGTGATTGAGCAATTGGCAACCTATGTACCAGAACTGCAGCGATCGCGCTTCCGAGAGCAGGCGGGCCGGATAATGCAGACTCGCAAACCGGATGCTCCTGTTTCCTCCAGTGCCACTCAGGGAGCTACGATCGTGCCTCCCATGACCCAGCAACCGGCCTCGATGATCGATCCAGCTTTTATTCAGCGCTGTGAATTAGAACTTGCTAAGTCCATCGGGCCGATCGCATCCGTGATTGTCAAGCGCACTCTGACTCAGCAGCCTCACCTTTCCCAGACACAACTGGTTGAAGTGCTGGCTACCAACCTGACCGCCAATCCCAAACAAATGGCCGCCTTCCGTCAGGACTTACTCCCCTCGCCCTAACATATTCATCGCCATCACTGTTAGTTCTTCTACTCGTGCCTTAGACTGAGAAAGCAGTTTAACCAGACTCAAAGGAACGGGCGATGCGACTGTCTCAGATGCTGTTTGTCACGTTGCGGGAAGATCCAGCGGAAGCCGAAATTCCCAGCCACAAGTTATTGCTGCGGGCAGGCTACATTCGGCGCATTGCCAGTGGAGTTTATGCCTATTTGCCGTTGATGTGGCGAGTGTTGCAAAAGGTATCTCAGATCGTGCGGGAAGAGATGAATGCCGCTGGTGCCCAGGAATGTCTGTTGCCCCAATTGCAACCTTCGGAACTGTGGCGAGAGTCCGGTCGCTGGGATACCTACACCAAAGCAGAAGGTATCATGTTTGCCCTGGTCGATCGCCAGGAACGAGAAATGGGACTGGGGCCAACTCATGAAGAGGTGATTACCGCGATCGCTCGCGACATGATCCGTTCCTACCGTCAATTGCCGATTAACCTGTATCAAATTCAAACCAAGTTCCGGGATGAAATTCGTCCCCGGTTTGGCCTCATGCGCGGTCGGGAATTCATCATGAAGGATGCCTACTCCTTTGATGCCGACGAAGCCGGGATGAAACTGACCTATCAGAAGATGGATCAGGCGTATCGCAACATCCTGCGGCGATCGGGACTGGCATTTCGGGCGGTAGAAGCCGATTCTGGTGCGATCGGTGGCTCCGGCTCACAAGAGTTTATGGTGCTGGCCGATGCCGGAGAAGACGAGATTCTCTACACCGAGGACGGCAAATATGCAGCGAACGTGGAAAAAGCTACCTCCCTGCCCCCTGATGCAGAACCCTCTCCCTTTAAGAAATATGAGAAACGGGAAACCCCCGGCACCGATACTATTGAAAAGCTGTGCCAGTTTCTCGGATGTCCGTCTACCTGTGTGGTCAAGAATGTGTTGTATCAGGCCACCTATGACAATGGCATGACCGTGATGGTGCTGGTCAGCATTCGCGGCGACCAGGACGTGAATGAGGTGAAGTTGCAAAATGAATTGGTGAAACGGGCAGGCAATTACAGTGCTAAGACCGTTCTCGCCCTTACCGTACCTGATGCTGCCGCTCAAGAAAAATGGGCCGCCAAACCCTTACCGCTGGGCTACATGGCTCCCAATCTGGCAGACAGTTACATCAAGCCTGCCAAACCCGCTCCTGTGGGAATGCAGGCTGCAGGTCGAGTCGCCCCCAAGTTCCTGCGTCTGGTGGATAAAACAGCGATTGACCTGAAAAATTTCGTCACCGGAGCAGACGAAGCGGGCTATCACGTTGTGGGAGCGAACTGGGACAAAGAGTTCCAGCGACCCGACGTGGTGGATGTGCGCAAGGCAACCGCAGGCGATCGGGCGATCCATGATCCCCAGCAACTCCTACAAACCGCCAGAGGCATTGAAATCGGTCACATTTTCCAATTGGGAACAAAATATTCTGCCACTCTGGGAGCCACCTATACCAATGAGCAGGGTGAAGAAGTTCCCCTGGTGATGGGTTGCTACGGCGTGGGGGTATCCCGTCTGGCACAAGCGGCGGTTGAACAGTCCCATGACAAGGACGGGATTATCTGGCCTGTTGGGATCGCCCCTTACCAGGCGATTGTCGTCATCCCCAATGTCAGTGATACCGATCAGGTGCAAGCAGCCGAAACCCTGTATCAGCAACTCAACCAGGCTGGCATCGAGACGTTACTGGACGATCGCAACGAACGGGCCGGAGTCAAATTTAAGGATGCGGATTTAGTCGGGGTTCCTTACCGAATTGTTACCGGAAAATCTCTCAAGGATGGTAAAGTCGAAATCGTCAAGCGTGCCACCCGCGAAACCCAGGAACTGCCCCTGGAAAAGGTAGTATCTATTCTCAGCCAGTGGATTGCAGGTGAGAAGGGTGATGGGGTGGGTGAGTAGATAGGTAATTCCGACCTGAAAACGGAAAGCTCAAAACTAGCCGCTATTCACTATCCACCATCCACCTTTTCCTACCCAATCCAAAATCTAAAATCCAAAATCCAAAATCCCTATGGAAATCTTCATCCTCATCCTCTCCAGCCTGATCAGCGTGCTGTCTCCGGCCAACTTTGCGGCTGACAAAATTGCCGAAAGCACGATTCGATCGCAGTTCAAACAGGTGGAAGTGATCAAAGTGCGGGTCGATAATGCGCCTATCTACAATGTGGTGAACGGCAAGGTAGACAAAATTCGGATTGCCGGACGGGGCTTTTTTCCAGTGGAGGATGTACGGATTGACACGATCGAGGTGGAAACTGATCCGATTGATGTCAAGCGTCGCCAACTATTTGGTAAGCCTACTAGAGTGGTTCTGCAGCGACCACTGGGAGTTGCTGCTCGCATTGTCATCACCAAAGAAGATGTGATCCGGGCGCTCAAGTCAAAGGTGGTGGCTGATGCGATTCAACGGTTGATCGACAGCCGCGATCGTCAGCAAGATAACCAACCTGCCCAACCGGAACCACCCTCAGAGCCATCTAAACAACCGGAGCAAAACCAGCCGGAGCAGCCCAGACAGCCCAGCAGACTGGAACAAATTCGCACCCGAATCGACCAGTACCGGGTCCAGGATCCGAAAGTCGAGTTTTTACCGAATCAACGAGTTGCCGTACAGGCGGAAATTGTCGATCTGAAAACTTCGGCAGTGCTTAAAATCCAGGCAGAAACGGGATTTGACATTTTGGAGCAACGCCAGATCCGCTTCACCGATCCCACCATCACCCTAAATGGGCAACCTCTGACGGCTGAAGCCGCCCGTAACTTTGCCGATCGGTTAGCTGAGCAACTCGATGTCAAACGCTACGCTGCCTTACTCAATGTCAGGGCCAAAATTCTCAAAGCCAGTATCAATGAGGGACGACTGGAGCTTGCCGGATTTCTGCAACTTCCCGCTGGTTTAAGGCTCTAGGGTATAGCATTCAGTATAGGGGTTTGCTTGATTACAGAGATCGATCGCCATCGCTGCGCCCTTACTTCTGCCCTGGTTCTTTAGCTTTCCTCTGAAACTTTTTCAGGTCGGGGTAGATCTATTACACTGGCATAGTTTCTCGCAGTTCTCAGGAGGAGTTTTACGATGCAAGACCAACAACCCCGTCGTTCAATTCCCCTGGCTGTAGTTGCAGGTGTTTCAGCATTAGCGATCGGAGTCGGAAGTGCGATCGCCTGGTGGACCACTCACCAGCCAAATAACATTGGCCCCAAAACCACGCAACAGGCTCAGCAGGGACAACCCAACGAAGATCCCAGGCCACCTGCCTTGCCTGCTACCCCAGATGCCAGCAAAGCGTCTCCAGCCAATCCCGCTCCTGCCCCTGCAGACCATTCACCGCAGGTTTATTGGTTAAAGCCAGCGGGCGATCGCTTGCAACTGGTGCCAACCCCCATTCAAGGAACGGTTCCCAGTAGCTTGGAGATCGGAATGCAAGCGGCTCTTAATCAACTGCTGGCAGGCCCAGTCAATCCCGACACCAGTACCACCATTCCCGCAGGCACCACGTTACGAAGTGTAACGGTGAAACCGGATGGCGTTCACATCGATCTGTCCCCTGAGTTCAAAAAAGGCGGTGGCAGCGCATCCATGATTGGGAGAGTGGCCCAGGTGATTTACACCGCAACCAGTTCTGATCCCGATGCCAAGGTCTGGCTGTCGATCGCGGGCAAACCTCTGGAAACTCTGGGAGGTGAGGGATTAATGCTGAACTACCCCATCACCCGTGAACAGTTTCAGAAAGACTTTCCCCAACAAGTTGTGCAATAGAATTACCCGCAGGGAACAGTACCCTTCTGAATTAAGATTGTCCTCTGTGATTCGTCACGGGTCATCTGCAAAGGACAAAGGACAAATGACCCAGGACAGCTTTATCAAAATTTCATGATTTCCGGGAAATTATTCAACCCAAAGGGAATAGTAAGCTAGAAGAAACACCCTGTGGAAGTCGAATATGGTTGACACCTTTAACAGTTCCACCCTGCTGCATTCCCAATCTCCAGACGCAGACATTACTCGAGTTCGACCCTGGGGCACAGTAACTGTTTTGGAAGAGGGAAAACATTACCGAATTAACCGGATTGAATTGTCACCGGGTCAGCACATCAGTACTCAAATGCATTACCATCGCAGCGAACATTGGGTCGTTGTGTCTGGTACTGCCAGAGTGGTGTGTGATGGCAAAGAAACGATCCTGTTGCAGAAGCAATCAACCTATGTGCCAATGGGAACACCCCATCGGGTTGAGAATCCAGGAGTGATTCCTCTGGTGATGATTGAGGTGCAGAACGGCGAGTACCTGGGAGAAGACGATATCATCCGGTTTGAGGATGCTCCAAGTGAGTGAATTAGAGCATTTAACTTACGCAGGACGCATCAGAATCTCTAGTTCAATCAAGTCAGAAATGGCTGCTCCCGATGGGGAAGTTGCATGAGATTCAATCTCAACCTCAGCATCTCTAGCATTAGAGAATAACCGGATAAATAGATTTCGGGATTGATTCGGATCAAATTGGATGCGAATTTTCATGCTTTTACCGAAGTCAGGACTGTCTTACTATCCTCCGATTTTCCGCTGAACAGAGTGACGATCGTGCGTTAGCGACGTGATCTTTCTAACGTAATGTTTTGCGAGAAATCACGGAATCAGGTGATGCAAAAACCCAGTCCTGATAACCGAAATTACCGTCTATCGCAGCCTGCAAGCCCATTCTGATGTGATCAAAGTCACAGATAGAAAGGGATGCGAAAATTTCAGGACTTGGCAAGTTACAAGTAGAGGAAAATAGAAACGATCTTCTACCCCAAACCGGAGAGATTGATGCTTCCCTTTGTTGGCATTCCTGAGACGATCGCCCAAGGCATGAGTGCCTACCGAGAAGTGTTTTGTCGAGAGGAAGGATTTGAACACGTAAGCCGCTATCTGAGCGGACTGCTGCTCAGTGAGAACAAGACCTTGCAAGGGATTGCGGCCCAACAAGTCGATCTTGAAGGGCAAGGAAGCCGCCGTCGAGCGATGCATGCCGGTTTGCTCAAGGGCGAACCTGTGAGCAAGTACTAGAGGTGATTATGCCCGCCTAACCAGAGCTGCGCTTTTATTCTCTCTTCGTAACTTGCCAGGTCCTGTGACCTAACAAATAATAATACTACAAAGAAGGGGAAATAAATCCATTATTATTCCCTCGCATTAAATTATTGAATGTCAATGCTGCACCAAACTGAAATCTATATCAAGCGATTTAGCGATCACTGCATCTGAACGGGTTTACCTCGCCGTGCCATATACCAGGTCAGGATGCCACCGGCAACCATGAGTGCGGCCAATCCTAAAAAGACGGCTCGAATCCCAAACAAAGTTTCAGCGACTCCAGCCAGAGCCAGGGGTAGACTGAGGGCGATATTGATGGCGTTATTTTGCAGGCCGAAGACCTTACCCCGCATCTCTTCCGGTGTTTCTTCCTGAATTGTGGTCTGCATCGGCACCCCAACGATCGCCGCAAACGCTCCCAACCCCGTAATCAATAGCAGCGCAGGCCACAGATGTGCAGAGAATAATGACAGGCCCAACAAGGCAGCCGCCATCCCCAGAGAGCCGTAGAGGCTGAGACGATAATGGGGGAAGCGCTGGCCAAATTGGCCCACAAATGTCGCGCCGATCGCCATACCCACACCGCCTGCAGCCAGCAAGAAGCCAAATTGGGACGCTTTGATTTCGGGAATCACTTCCGCCAGTCGCACCGAGAGTACCGCCAGGGCCGCAAAGACGGAAAACAGGAGCACCAGTTGGATCATGGCGCTGCGCACCCGATGCTGCTGTCCCAGATAGCGAATACCGTCCCGAATATCGGCAAATACGTGGGGTTGTTCGATCGCCCCTGCCCCATTGGGAACTCCATTGGCTGAGAAGCGATTCTTTTCAGAAATCTTCAGTAATATCAGGATCAATCCGGCAATGCCGTAACCGCCCCCTACAACCAATTCTTTGCCCAGTCCTACCGCAGTCCAGCCCAGATTCGCGGTGATCGTATCGGCGATCGCCAGCAGGGGTTCTCCCACCGCAAACCCAATAATGACCGAGGCCATCATCGTGGTGGTATACAGGGAATTGGCGGAAAGCAAATGTCGCCGATCTACTATCAGGGGAATAGCCGACTGTTCAGCAGGGGCGAAAAACTGGGTTAGAGTCGAAACCAGGAAGGTGATCCCCAACAAGATGCCAAAGCCGATCGGTAAGCCTGCTACAGGCCCCCATCCCTTTGTCAGCCAGAACAGGAAGGGCAGGGACAGGACTAAACCTCCCCGCAGTAGATTGGTAGCGACCAGAATGGCTTTTTTCGGCCAGCGATCGACATAAGCTCCGGCAATCGAACCAAACAACACGGCTGGAATGGTGAAGGCAATCATGATGGAGGATACCCAGCCGCTGATGGTCTGATCTTCGGATTGAAACCGAGTGGCGATCAGGGCAATCATCAATACCAGATAAACCTTGTCTGCCAGTTGGGAGAAAACCTGCCCACTCCAGAGGGTGAGAAAATTGCGATTTTTTAAGACTGGTAAAAAACCCTGTTCTAATTGCAAGTCAGTATTGCCATTCTCCAGATCTGAGCTACTGAAACCATTCACCTGATCCGCTTCGGTGCCGACTAAGAAAGCGGGCCGTTGAGATGCCAGATCCTGATTTGAAAAATCGGTGACGACTTCAAAAGCGTCCTCTTCGGAGCGAAACATGGGCAGCTTATTCTCCTTATCCTCACCACCAAAACTGTCCTGAGCCAGTACTGGTTTTTCGAGCAAGGGTGATTTTAAATCAGTTATTTGATCTGCTGCGGATTGTAACAAAGTTTGTGGAGCGTTGGAATCCGCATTGGGAGTGGCTGAAGTAGAGGCGCGATCGCTCAATTCACGGTCTGCATCTGCGGCATCACAGGACAGCATCAACAGGGATTCTAAATCAGGTTTTGGCAATTGCATCATGGCTCAGGCGACTGGGAAGAGATGGACGAATTCAAAAAGCAGGCATCCATCAAGGCAGCCGAGCGAATGGGTCGATCAAAATGATACTGTGCATACTGGCGCAAGAGTCGTTCAAGGGAAAACCAAAGTTCATTAAAGGTGGCCAGTTGGGCAAAGTCCAACGTGGAGGGTTCCGTTTCAGTCGGGTTGGATGGTAACGCCTGAATCAGAGTTTGCAGCAGGGTTAATTCGATCGCTCCCAGTTCCCGGTTCAAATGAGGCGATCGCGAACTGTATGACAATGAGCGCCAGGATTTAGCCTCAGCGACCACCGAACTGCTAGCACCAGATTTGCTGGGATGGGCAGGTGGATCAGAGTGGGAACGAGATCGGGCCGGCACAGGTTTAGGGATCTCGCGTAATTGTTGCAGGGCTGCCAACGTTACCACTCCACCTGCGGCCACACTGAACCCGGAACGCCAATTGGGATCGGTCAGATCGGGTTGCAGCAACTCTCCTGTCAGGCAGCAGCGATCGACCTGGGGCATCACTCCGCCCAGGCTCAGGAGCTGCACGAAGCCATACAGAAAGCAGGGCAGAACCTCTCCGGAAGCGGCCTGTTCCAGTTGCTGCAACTGTTGATTTAAGGCAACAAACAATTCTTCTTGGGGTTGGTCACTGAGTGCCTGACATAAACAAAGTTCTGCCAGGTATTGGCTAACCGTCAGTTTCTGTAAATTCTTGCCCAACTTCGGGTAGGATTCCAGCGTTTCTGCCTGAGTCACTTTATCCAGCGATCGCCCTTTCACAATCAGCAAATCATTCACCACAAACAGCCCACTCCGCCCCGCCAGACTGGAGTTATGTTTGCGTGATCCCATCGCGATCGCCTGAATCAGCCCATGCTCCCGCGTCAGAATCGTCAGCAGGCGATCGGCCTCACCAAACGGCATACTTTTGAGATTAATTCCAGTGGCGCGGTAAGTACGGCTCATCAAAAATAGTTATGAGTTATGAGTTTTAAGTTATGAGTTAACCAGATTAAGGAGGTAAAGCCAGGGCAGTTTGCTTTTTAAAGCCACACTTGGAGATGGAAAACTTTCAGGAATTAGGGGACACCTCATAGACTTCAAGATCATCATGTGAATCAATTGAGAATTTGAAGCTCAAAATTTACAACTTAAAACTTAAACCTCCTTCACTTCCATTGTTTCTCGCTGCCGCACCAGTTCTGGCCCACGGGAGGTGCCAATGCGAGTAGCCCCAGCAATGATTAACTCTAAAGCTTGTTCTGCAGTACGGATTCCTCCGGAAGCTTTAATGCCCAGCCGGTCTTGAGCCAGTTCTTTAAGTAAACGGACATCTTCTACCGTCGCACCGCTATATAACCCTGTACTGGTTTTTAGAAAGGCGGCTCCGGCATCCATACACAGTTCAGCAGCTAACTTTTTCTCATCCGGAGTTAATAGCGCCATTTCCAGAATGGCTTTAATGGTTTGCCCGGTTTCTTCTCGAATTTCGGCAATTTCTCGATGCACTTCGTTGGTTTTGCCTGCTTTGAGCCAGCCAATGTTAATTACAACATCCAGTTCGGTGGCCCCATTGTCTACCGCATCCTCCGCTTCGTAAAGTTTCACCGCAGAGGTCGTGGCTCCATAGGGAAAGCCAATCACGGTACAGACTCTGGGCGATTTATTGTGCAATAAATTAGCAGCCAGTCGCACATAGGTAGGATGAACACAAACGGCGGCAAAGTTGAAGCGATCGGCTTCTGCACACCAGCGCTCTACCTGTTCGGGAGTGGCCGTGGGCACCAACAGCGCATGGTCAATAAAGGGAGCAAGGTCTATGTCCGGATGGGATGTGATCGCCATATTCTTTCACCCATATTCACCCTTACTTAGGGTAGCAAGGTACTTTTCCAACCGTCTAAGGAAAATTATGAACGGATCTCGCCAGAATAATATATGAGAAGGAGGGATTTTGGAGTTGTGATTTTGGCTGGGCGACTGTGCTGGTTCTGGCTTTTTACAGGTGTTTCAAGCTTTGTCTCTGGTGTAATCGGGAATGAATGCCGATGATGAAAGGAGGAAGCAAGTACCAGCCCTTACAAACCTTTTTGCAGGGGAGCGATCGCACCCAAGTAACCCTGACTTTTGATGAAATTGAGGCTGTCATGGGAATTCCCCTACCCGCTTCTGCCCGCACCCAGCGAGCCTGGTGGAGTAACCGTAGTAAAGGAGCTTTACAGGCGACAGCCTGGATGGGAGCAGGGTATCTGGTTAAAGAACTAGATTTAGCCAGGGAACAAGTGACTTTTCATAAGCCTCCCGAAGTCTACAAAGTTCAGCGGGTGGATGATGTAGTGCAATGGAATGGTGAATTGATCCGTGCCTTGCGACTGCACATGGGTCTGACCCAGTCTGCAATGGCTAAGGAATTAGGAGTTCGGCAACAGACGGTGAGCGAGTGGGAGAAGGGGGTGTATGTTCCCACTAAGGCCAGTGCCAAATATTTAACCTTAGTGGCGGAGAAAGCCAACTTTAAGTATGAGGAGAGTTAGTAGTACTCGTGGACAATCGAGGAACGGAAACAGTCTGTGCAGGCGTACTAGCGGGGTCAGAAATGACTAGCCAAGTGCCGAAATCCCGCAAGGGAGTAACCAGAAAAGCCAAATCGTGAGGTTTGGAATCCCCATCCGCCGATGCGGTGGGGAGGATGTCAATAACAATATTTGCCGTCCTTGGGAGTGGTCTGATCTGCTCCCTTCCGTAAGGTTCCTAATAATGTGGAGACAATTACGCAGCGTTTGGTTCTTCCCCCTTGTTTTCCAGATAGAGTAATGCGTCCCAGTTGTCCATTGACCCGCCCCAACGGGTTAAACTCAATTCGCCAAACGTTGCCAGTCTTTCGCAGCGTAGTTTCGGGATCTAAGCGAACATTGGGATCCAGACTATGCCATTGAGCCTCAGGGGGAGTGCTTCCATCAGGATGGATCGCCCACTGCACCACCTGATTGACTTGACGGAAATCCGCCTGCCAGGATACACGCTGCTGTTTAGCACTCGTCTGAGCGGTTCGCATAGCCAGAAAAACCTGTTCCTGAGCCGTATTCAGACGATAAATGTTGAGAAAGACGCTCCAACTTGCTGCAGCGATCGTAAACAGAATTCCGGTGATGACAATAACGATGGCAATTTCCAGCAAGGTAAATCCCTGCGATCGAGTGAGTTTGTGTGACGTTCCCCAAAGCCCACGGCGACCAATGGCTTTCTTCACTGTGCAGGCACCCTGAATTTCAAAGACTGATGCCTTTTAAGGTGCCCTGGAAGGAATGAAAACTACCGAGTAAATTCTCCTGTTAGATCCTTTCCAGGATGGGAATCCTACAAAAAATAATCTCGTCAGGAACCTACCCTACTCATGTCTAGCGTTGGATTGAATAAATGGATTGTTAGTGGACATTTGGCGGCAGATGCAGAAATTAAGACCGTTGACCTAAAGAGCGGTGAAAAGGCCAAGGTTGCAAAAGCCACGATTTATGTACGTAAACCCCGCAATCGAGAAGATGCATTTACTGTGGCGCTCACCATTTGGGAAGGATCCAACGCGTGGCGCAGACTTCCTTATCTGAAAAAAGGTTCTTTGATCATCTGTACGGGATCCCTGGATGCAAATCCCTACATCTCCAGCAGCGATAATTTACCCAAGGCGGGTCTGGCGATGACAGTTCTGGATATTGATCTGGATAATGTCCGGTATCCGGAGGAGGAAGAGGAAGAGATTGCTGGCGATCGTGGAGAAACCACTCCTGAACCCAAGATTCCCGCTCCCCCAACCCCATCTACACCCAATCCACCCAAGGCAGGAGATAAAAAATCCAGTCCTTCAGGAGCGGATTCCAAAGCTCAGAAACAAGCGTCCCCTGCAGCACCAAAGCAAGAACCCAAAACTCC
>JBBIQC010000049.1:0-14373 GCA_037442585.1 Oscillatoriales cyanobacterium bin_317 | reverse complement strand
AATCCCTGTAAGGGATTCAGAGGTTTTGCGACTCCCGGAGCGTCCGTTATGCAAGCCAGGTCATACACGTTTCAATCCCTGTAAGGGATTCAGAGGTTTTGCGACTGTGCAACACCAAGATAGCCAATCCGACGCGGTGCGTTTCAATCCCTGTAAGGGATTCAGAGGTTTTGCGACGCCTGCGCCTGAAAGTAGTGATATATCGGGTTTTCAAGGTACAGTTGCGCGAACTGGCTTGATCATAGCATTGACGGAATTGAATCACGAGTAAGCTAACCGATTTATTTAAGCTCAATCCCAAACGTGATAGATGCTTGTAGCTTTGCGCGGATCGAAATTTACCCCAAAGTGGCTGTAAACCTTTATCTGGCAGGTGATTTGGCTCCTTAAAGTGGCTTCCATTCACAAACACCTACCCATCCGCGCATCAAACCAAAAAGACAGAATCATCCCGAACTGCTTCTCCCCCAATCCGTTCAATCTTGGACTGACAACAGGCACACAAAAAGTAAAACCGAATGCTGTCCTGGTCAGGTTTGATCAGCTTATTGAGACGCGATCGCAACTTGGCATATTGAGTTTCAGTTAAATCACATTCAAAGACACTGTACTGCATCCATTGTCCATAAGACTTCAAAATCTTATGAATCTTGGTACGCCGTTTATCTTCGGAAATGTCATAGGAAATGGCAATGTACATGCTCAATCTGCCTACTTCAACACTAACGGCGGATATTGCTCTGTTTCACCCATCAAGTATTTTGCTAAAAGACGAGCCTGAATTTCAAAGGCTTCCTGATACGTGCATTGTTTCCCCATGACGGGATGCTTGAACTGAGATTGCTTCTTCTGCTCATATAACCGTAAAAACGTTCGTCTACCTTCGTCCGACAATGAGACAGCACCACTCAACGGTTCGGTCGTGAAATCAGTAGGCGTGAGAGATCGCCGATTAATTGCGGCCAGCACCATGGCATCCACCACCAAGGGACGAAACTCCTCCATCATGTCCAGCGCCAGGGATGGTCGCCCATACCGTTGAGTGTGCAAGTAACCCAGGTACGGATCAAACCCTACAATGTTGAGGGCGCTCTCCACATCATGACGCAGTAAGGAATAGCCAAAGCTCAGCAGGGCATTGACCGGATCCTTCGGTGGCCGCCTCTGCCGGGTGGTGAACGTAAACCCCTCAACTCGAATCAACGCTGAGAAGCAGCCAAAGTAGGCCGCACTCCCTGCCCCTTCTAGCCCTCGGAGTGCATCAATGGTTGCCGTCGTGTTGATCGGGGCGATCGCCTGCTCCAAACGGCGAATCCCCGCAGCCAGTTGAGAGACGGCCACTGAATTCGGATCACTCGCTTCCCGATGAGCCCGCATCAGAGTATTGCGGTAGTTTTTGAGTTTACCTCGAATCAAGCCTCTGACGACATGAATGGCTTGGGGCGAATCTTCCCCGGCTTTCCACTGCGCGGATCTCACAAAGATGTTTTTGGTTAAAGGAGGTTCTAATCGTCCTAAATAACGTCCTGTCCCTGTCAAGAAACTGAGCGGGATTTTGCGTTCCAATAATTCAATTAATGCGCCTGGGGAAATCGTCGCGCGACCCAGTACCACGACCCCATCCACCTTAATCATCGGGACATCCAGCAAAGTCTTTTTCTGTGATCGCACCTGCAATCGTTCATCCGTTTTACCAATGAAGGCATCATCTTGAGTAATGTAGACTGTTCCCATTGCTTCCTCCTGGGGTTAACTTGCTTCTCGATAGCGACTGACCTTTTCTACAGCCTGAGGCATACAGCTTTGAAACAGACTGCATCCCCGACAGCGGGGCGTATAAATTGCTTTTGGCATGGTTCCTGTTTCTAATAACGTGCGGACTGCATTCAACGTGGCGATCGTCTCCTGGCGCAACTGGTTCGAAATGTTTACCAACTGCCGCTGGTGGGACTGGGCATAGTAAAGGTATCCCACCTGCACCGATTGTCCTGTCATTTCCTCCAGGCACAACGCTTGAGCACAGACCTGGAGTTCATCATTGTCAAACTCTCCCCGATGGCTGCGCTTGTATTCCACGGGATACCATTGTCCATCCTCCGCTTCAATCAAATCGGCCTTACCAATCAGCCCATAGCGTTCTGACTTCAGCCACACCGCTCGAATCTGCCAAACATCTTCCCGGTGGTCATCACCAACGGTATGGACGCGATCGTGCAAGCTGGTTCCTTCAACGGTGTATTGATTATCCGTAAAGTCACCGATGCAGAACATCCGCCAGCACCGATGAGGACAGTAGTTGTAATGATTCAGAGCCGCAATGGGGACGTAATCAGGTTCAATCACCATAAATCGTGCCTCCTGATTGTGGAAGTAGGGGTTGAAGGGTTGAAATTTAAGTCTGGGGATTAGGTGCGGGATGGGTGAAGCCGCCTTGTCATACCCATACCCATTGGGGTCTTGCGGCCAACACCGCTATAGAGGGCAAAGTTCGCCAATGTATTGATTTGTTTAATAACGAGCGGTTCGACTTCGCCTAAGATGCGAAAGTTCATCGCTCCCACACAACCAATGAACTTGCTGCGAGAATCGGCAACGAGTTCAGTCCGGATGTCGAAAAAACTGGGAAAAATGGGTTCCAATAGGGTTTCAGGAAACTCCATGCCGCTGTATTGATTCCACCGTCGCCGCAGGCTGTTAAAGACGTGTTCACGGGTGGGCAAGGCACAGTCATACTGACTCTGCCGGAAGGCAGTCGGGGTACAAAAGACGAGGTCAATTTGCCGATCGAGATCCGATGCCTGCTCATAGAGTTGGGCATAGGTGGAAAAATTAGCCCAGGGTTGAGTCGATTGGGGTGTTCCTAAGACGCTGGTAATTTGGAGATCCGCTGGCCCCAAATGCCAGGGATGGTTGGGGTTTAGATTGAGCCAGAGTTGGGTCAGGTGTCCAAACAACGTGTCGTCTAGGAGGGAAATGCGCCACCAGCAAGGAGTGCCAGCCGGGACGGGACGAGAGTGCTCCCACTGCAACAGATTATCCCGCCCAGAACAATTGGTGATCTGGAGAGGACTCAGTGTGAAGGCTTTGTCGGTTTTTTGTTCGTGCAGGCGATCGCCGAGGGATTGATCTACGGAACTGACCAGGGTTAGAAACAGAGCATGGAGATGTTTGCCCGATAGATAGCCCGGTGGGATAGGTGAGGTGGGAACAAGATTGAGAATCAGACTATGAGGCATAATCAAGAGGTATAGGTAAAGAAACTACAGGGATCTCTGGTATGGCAGTCGATGATTACGCCGAAGCGATCGCGCTGACCGAAAAGATCAAAGCCAATTTGCCAATCATGGCTCGTCCTGGCAAACAGTACCTCAAGCTTTTGAAAAAGCAAGGGGGAAACGTTTCCAGCCATGAAGAACTTGTGATTGACAGTGTGATGTACATGGGGGACGAAGGTGGAATCTGCTGTGGAATTCAGCCAAAGGAAGGCGATAAACAGGTGCAACTGGTTTCTATCACCCATCTGGAAGTTGATCCGAATCATCCACTTGCAATAGAGATTCAAAAATATCAACGGAAACGAACTCGAATACTGATGATGCAGAATAGCCGGAGCTTTGTGGCAGAAATGCAGCGGTTATCGGAATCAAAGGGTCGCCAAAAGAAGAAGGGCGATCGTGGCTTTGGCAAGTGAATTAACAACTGAGCGGCATATGGCTTAGTCCTCCTCGAGTGTGTCGAGATAATTTTGAATGGCTCTAACGTATTGGGGATATTGACTCAGAGCTTTTTGGAACGCATTAAAAACTTGCGTCGGATCAATGTCGTCATATTCGTGAGCCAGAACGTTACGAAAGCTGCCTGATGGGGCGAGTTGATTCGCAAGTTCTGTCGGAATGAAATTGTTTTCACCCATTAATATGAAGGACTCAAAGTTTTGGAAGGATTGGGTGTTGCTTGGAATCAGACCAGCACTTCGCTTGAGTAAGGTTTTGTTGATACTGAGAGCCGCGTCAATGATGGTTTCAAGTAGGCGCTCGATCGCGGCTTGCTTCAGGTCATCCTGTAAATACTCTTCAAGGGTCAGTCCTTCAAACTGTTTGAGTCGGTCAATCCGGTCAACCATGCGGCTGAGTTTTTGGGCGATTTCCTCCGGGTCTAGCTGGCTCATACTCCCCACCTTGCAAGTGTTTGAAGTACTTTTTCCCGTTGAACATGACGATACTGTTTTAGTTCAGCCTTAGTTTTGAGAGCTTGTCGTTGAAACTGAGCAAACTCCCCTGGAATTTTTTCATAAATCACCTGTCCATCACGAGCAACAAAGTGGGCAGTAATCTCTGAACAAGTACTCAGGTCTACAAGGTCGATCGCGTCTTCAGGCACTTGCAGTACCTGACAGAGTGTGTCCAGCAGATCCGAGCCAGGAAACCAGAAGGGCTTACGTTCAGGTGGGCGATCGGGATCCAGGAGAAAGGCAAAGTCCCAATCACTGCTGAGGTCTGCCTCACCTCTGGCTCTGGAGCCGAATAGGACGAGGAGTTTGAGGTCAGGATGGGTAGATGCTAGCGTTGGAGATACAACCTTGAGTGATTCGAGAGTTGTCATGATTGGAAAAATGCTTTGTCTGAAAAGTAAGTTAACCGCTAAACCGATACCCCATTCGAGCGGGGATTTTTAGTCCCGCTGATTCGTAATAATGCCCTCGTAAGTGAACATTACGAATCAGGCTAACGGGTGGCATGTTCACCGTGTCATAGCTCAACACTTGATGAGTAAACATGACATCCAGGGGATTCAGGGGATAGGGGAAGGTAAATTCCCCCTCTGCTTGTCTAAGTTGATGCAGTTCTTCGCTCCTCACTTCAGCTTTACTCATCCATTTCCCTAAACGCACCCATTTCGGCAGAGTTAAAACTCGTTCAGACAGGATAAAACACTCAAATTGGCTCTCAGGCGCAATTTCTTTGGCTCGACCAAAACTGGGAATGTTCTTCTGGGTTTTCTCCATTTCGACGTGGTAGTTGTTGTTGGCATACTTCCAGGTGTTGAGTACTGCCGTGTGATTGACAGATCGTGCGGGAGTTACATAAATTCCCTGTTGATTCAGTGGTGTCAGATGTTCCTCATACTTGGGAACCTGCTCCGGGCAGAAGTAACGATAGCTGTGTGATTCAGGGACGGTGGTGGAGTAGCGATCGCTATCCACTAAACCCAGTGCGTAACAGAGAGCATAGTTATGCAGAACAGGCTCAGTTTCATACAATCGCCCAATCTCACGAGTCGCAAAGTAAAGGCTATCGTGTAGCTCCAGAGTGCAACGATAGATGATTGTCATGGGAATTACCCTGCTTTCGCTGGTTTCTTGGGTTTCTCAATATATTGGGTGTAGTAGCTTTTGGCATCTCGATCGGCTTGCTGCAATACCTGTTTGATTCCTGATTCGCTACCTGTAAGGGTCTTGACTTCATCCAATAATGATTTGAAGGAATCTCCAATGAAGTCTGTATGCACAATAAATTCTTCAGCCATCAATGCTTCAATGGTATCTTTTGTTGCTTGCATCACATCATCTTCATCCAATGGATCAGGGGACTTAAGAGTATTGTCTGCTTTCATCTGGTCGTAAATAGCCTGCGTCCAGCGTAAGTTACTGATGATTTCTCCATCAGCAAATACAACCCCAATTAACTCATTCCGAACTCGACCTGTACGGGTTGTTTGAGCACCATAGTGTCGGGTTCTGAGAATGTTATTGAAGACGTATAAGAAACTGGCTTCCGTGGGGTCTTTCAGAGTCACGATGCTGGGGAAGAAGACTTGAGGCTTGATATGGTCTTGCTGATTGATGCGGCTGGTGACTTCCCCTTGTCTACTCATAGTGCCACTCTCATAAGGGGCGTTGAGCGTAAAGGTTTCGTGGGATTCATCAAACGCGCTGATGGAAAAAGCAGTATCCACAACTACTTTGGATTTTTCAGAGCCAGAATCTCCGATCGCAAATCCATAAATAATGCAATCAGGATTATTCATAGCAAAATCAACGTTGTATTCGCACTCCTCAGCCGTCATCAATCCATAATTACGGAGCAGTTCCCGACCCACCAAACGCTCCGGCGTTGATTGTTTGCGCTTGAACATGGAAAGACGACTGATGGTTGTCTTATCAACAATTCCGGCTCTCACCCGTGCTTTATTTAACTCTCCATCGGTTTGGAAGAGCGGATAAGACTCTGTAACTCGAATGGTCAAAAAGTGAGCGTATTTCCCCATTGGCTTGTAGGGGATTGCTGCGTGGAAGAATTTGGGGTCAATTGTCTTTAGAAGTGCCATTGGTTGTCTCCAGGTTAGTTGTTTTCGATTTCAGATTCTTCGGTTACTTCGCCTTTTGCTTTGAGTTCCCGATTTTCTTTGTCCTGCTCTAAGCGGTAAAGGAACTCGCAGGTATCACGAATCAAATTCAATTGCCGACCCGCTAGGCGGGCACGATCGCCAGCAAATGCCCCTTCAAACACGTCCTTGACGAAATAACGGGCAAAATCTAAAACTGCCTGCCGTTCGTCTTCACGATTGCTGATCACCCATCGCCCTTCTGCGGTAGAGGCATGAACTCGATCCATTAATTTGAAAACTTCTGCTGCGACGGCTGCAACTAAAGTCTCTCCTTGAAAGACACTCAATTCCGCTTTCAAAACTGTGTCAGCCGCAATGTCAATGGGTTTCAAAATCGCATTTGACTTCGGGTTATACCGCTTCGCTGCCCGGTAAAAGCGACGGTATAACTCTGTGAGTTTTTGTGGATGATTTAACGGTGATTCTTCTTTCACATTCAGTCTCTCCAAATTGGGATCAAATTCGCTGTAAGGGTCAAAGCAGGAATAAAAGTGGTAGGCATAAAGGCGAATCTTCTGGATTCGTTCGGTGTCAACACTCTGGTTTCGCACCCATCGGTTGAGGTAGCTGAAAACGTACAGGGGACTGGTTTCAAAGTCCTTCGCCAATTCTGTAAACCTGCCCCAGTTCGCATCATAGCCACCCTTGCCTTGTTTGGCATTGACATCTAGATGAATGGCATAGGCAGCCGTCAGTGCATTTAATGGAGCCGGATGCTGAATTCCATTGGAATCTCTCCAGCCTTCCAAGATGTAATCGAGTCGAAAGCGATCGCGCCCAACCAATACTCGGAAGGCATGAGGCGCACTATCCAGGAACACACTTTCCTCAAACTCCGCTCCATCATTAAACGGTGGGATGGGGGACTCAGAAACAACCGTTTTGACATCCAAAATCATTGGGAATGCAAAGGCTAACCAGGCTGGCATTATCCAAGATGCCGTATCTGTGATTTTTTTATCTGGATCTTTTCCAGGTGGTTTTTCTGGAGGTAAAGCTACGAAATAGAAGGTCAAAGGTTGATCGTCGGGGTACGAGA
The DNA here is from genome assembly GCA_037442585.1 of Oscillatoriales cyanobacterium bin_317. Lineage (GTDB taxonomy): Bacteria > Cyanobacteriota > Cyanobacteriia > Leptolyngbyales > Leptolyngbyaceae > Leptodesmis. The sequence goes on along the minus strand of JBBIQC010000049.1, from coordinate 6,947 downwards.
GCTTAAAGGTACGGTCTTTTCGATGATTTGGATCAGTTTCCGGTAAGTTCTTTTTGTGGTCTAAGTTTTCGTCAATCAGAAAAGCATCAACGGTTTGATAGCGATCGCGCTCTAGATGCGCTTCCAAATCTTTAGAAACAAAGTGATTGCGAAGGCTGGTATCAAATCGAGTTTGAGCAATACCGCTATAGGCTTTCTGCAAAAACTTGTTAGTCTCTGGAGTGAAGTAGTAAGTCGGATAGAAATAGAGATAGCGATACTTCCCGTCCTCGAATCGTTTACCTACTGCCTGGGTTTGGTTCATCAAGATTTGCCGCAACATCATTTCGATGCCTGCAATGCTGGAGATATTGCGTTTGGCATTTGAACCACCCAGGTGCTGTTTGTTGGTGTAAACCTGGGGTGTGAAAAGGACTGATGACTCCATTTGCTCAGTTACAGTGTAGGCAGAATGAGAAATGGAGCAGATTAGTTGTCGTCCCCGTCCCGGCTTTTTGGCAGCATTGTAACTGGCTAACTCTTTTAGGAAAATATCGACTTGATTCGCATTTGGTTGGTTGTGGGTTCCACCTGGAAGCATCACAATCCGTTGCACCCACTGACGCACATCGTCCCATCCATCCGGTAGGTGATACTGCTCAATGATGGGATTGATCAAACAGGTCAGATGAGCAATAGCCTGTTCACAGATTGGGCGTAAATCTTCAATGCCGGGATTGTGTTCCAGATACTTAGCAGCTAGATAGTACCATTCGTAGGGGACTCCACCCGTGTTACCCTTGAGCTTGTTTTCCTTAAGACTTTCGTTGATGCGTTGGATGGCTCGGATTTGCGGCAGGTAATCGGTCAGTTCCCAGAACCCAGCCACTTTCTGGATGATATTTACCGCTTCAAAAGGTGGTAACTTCTTGTCCTTCTTCCGAACTTCTTCGATGCGAACAACGCGATCGCCCCAAATCTTGCGGCTAATCAAGTCCCCGAACTCAGCCAACTGATCAATCCGAATATCATTGCCAAACTTGAAGTTCAAATCGGCAGGTAGAACACCTTGTTGCTGAAATCGAATTAAATTTTCACTGCGACTACCAGCGACAGAGCCTTTATTGGGGTTGAGAATTCGCAAGGTAGCATCTAAAGCCACTTGCATTAGCCCCGGATCATCAAAGAACAGGTTGTAATATTCGGCATATTTCATGCCCTTGCCATCCCGACCAAAGCCAGTCTGCCGCAGGCGCAACTGACCTGCACAGAGATTTTTGATGCTGGCGACTACACGATCAGGCAATCCATCTGGATTAACGCGGGGGGCATTGCGGTCAGCCAGATAAATGACTCCAGTAGGAAGGTACAGCAGAGGCTCGTAATAGGTCTGCTCTGGTGTATTCAAACTGGTGTGAGCTTCCATCAGAGCATTATTCACCACATTGGTCAGTACGCCTCGATTTTCTGCAATGCTGTGATAGGTGAATTTAAGCTGCCCGTCACTGAGACTGTGGATCAGTTCCTTTAATCGCGGATGTTCGGCATCCTGGGGATGTTTGACGATCGAGGCTAAGGAGTCTGCCAAACAGGTGAGATCTGAAAGGCTCCGCAGGATGCGATCGCGCAGCATTGGGTTCAGCCCATATTCGGAAAAATTCCAGTTTGTGTCCCAACGACGTTGAGCGTTGTATGCCATGCACAGGAGGTCATCCAGATACTCGTGATATGCTTCTGGATCGTCCGGATTGATGAAGCGATCGAGTCTCAACTGCCGAATCTTCTCATCAATAATTTGCCGATGCTGATCGAGCGATAGTTTGCGGCAATCATCCGGTGCGTCGGGAAACTTTTCAAAGTCATGCAAAATGAAGGCGGCAATCACTAATCGGCGTTCCCGTTCACGCACCACACGTTTAACGGTTGTATCCAATTTTTCTAGTCGTTTCTCAATCAAGTTAGCTGGAAATAGGCCGTTCAGCAGGTGGGTGTTGAGAGATTGATCGGCGGCGTTATCTCGTCGAACTCTGGCTTTACCTTCTGCTTCTCGTTGTTGATCCAGTTCATCAAAAAATCTGCCGCCTTTGGCTGTCACCCCGATCGCTACTCTCAGCAAGTTCGGCAACACATACTCAGCGAAATCCTTCATTACTGCATCATCAGGGTTTTGCGCCTGAATCGCTTCCCGTAACAGTTTGAGAGTCAGAAGTTCTTGGTTAGCAGGTTCAATGGTGCGATTTGAACTGTCACTATCAAAGCCAAAATCACCGGATAGCCAATCGTCTTCTTCCCCATTCATGTCCTCACCTGTTAAATTATTTTCCTGGTCAAGGAGAGATAGCTGTTTTTTCGCATGAGAATCCTTTGGCTGTTTTGCCATTGTCTATCTCCAATCAATTCTTCAAATTGGATGCCTGGAACGATTGCGAACGAAACGGTTAACCCAGAATTTGGTCAACTCCGATCTGTACCTCTGAGAAGTTTGGAACCATCAGCAGTTGCCCTCCCTGAAATCGCTGACTATTGCGGTAGCCTTGAGCAGTTGGTTCCTGGAAAACCTCCACGGCTTCAGCATTGAGATCAACTAACCAAACCGCAGGAATGTTTTCCTGAGCATAGGTTGGAACCTTAATCTCACGATCGAACTCGATGGTGGTATCTGCAACCTCAATGACTAAAAAAATGTCGCCCGGTTGAGGATGGCCTGTAGCGTAGAAATCATCCCGCCGCCTCAAGACAGCAATATCCGGTTGAGGTTCAGAATCATTGCTGAGCCGAATCGGATTTTGGGTACGAACGATCGCTTTTGACGCAAGGCGTAGAATCAATAATTCGGTAAGGCGATCGACACAGGCCGCATGCCGTCTGCCCACAGGTGACATCTCAATAATTTCTCCCTTCAGTAATTCAACCCGATCGCGATCCGTCAAAATCCCAGACTCAATCATCTGGTGGTACTGACCCACCGTAAACTTCTTCCGTAGGATCTGGACTGGCATGGTCCTTTACCTTAATAACTTCGATCTTGAGAGGGGGGCTTTGAATAAGTTATTCTCAGCCCCCGAACTTTACGCAGCCAATAGTGTATTCGTGTCAGAAATCACGTCGGCGTGCTGAGGGAACAAATCCAGTTCAAGCTGGATATACTTTCCCTTCGCAACCAGTTCAACTTTTCTGGAATCTAACACCTCTTTCTCAACAGTAGATTGCTGAGTAATATAAGGTGCTAAGTCGAAAAGTACGAGTTGCTTGTATTCAGCCATTTCAACCTCCTGTTTTATTCAGTTAGTGGGAATGGCAGCAGTAACCCAAGCGGGCTCAGGGAAACGCGTGCAATAGATAGAGGTAAACCTAAATTTACTTATCTCGAAAGCTACGAAGCTCTGTTGCTGTACTTGAAGGCTAACGCCACCAAGTAGAACATAGCACAGTTTTATTAGTTCAGCATCGGAAGACGAATGAAGTTTCATCCTGTATCATAAACGTTGGAGGGCAAGAGCGAGAAAACCTTGGCCGCTCTGGAATCCCTTTTAGGGATTGAAACTTCCGTTGCTGAACTTGGAGGTTTATGCCCTCTGGCTCTATGTAGCTGCAATGAATCCCTTTTAGGGATAAAAACTAGGCGATCCATATTTCGCCTCCTTCTTCTTTTTTGAATTGATAGGCAAGGGTGTCGAGCAGCAGGGCGCTCTGCCCAAAGGCGACAGAGTAGGGTGCCGTGGCATCGTGAAAACTGTACTGGTCGCTGATGGGATAAATCTGGAAATGCATCGGCAATCGTAATCGCATCCGGACTTCAGTCACGGGGCGACGCAGCACGTAGGCAACCAAACCTTCTTTCCTGAGGGTTTTGTTGATTTCAGTTGCCCAACGGTTCTCCGGTTGCCAGATCTCTAGTCCAGGCAAAACCTGCACTTTCCAGGCATCGGCCACTGGCTGTAGATTCCCAGGATGGGCAAACTTCCAGTTCAATCGCTCTTCCCGGTACGCCTTCAACTTCATGAATGCGAGGCAATGAGCAAACCGCCCTTTGGGAATAGGCTGATCTGTCCGGCTTTCGGCCTCCTCCAGCATTCGCATAAAGGTGGCTTTAGACAATATTTCAATGTCCAGATTACTTAAAACGCCTGGTAAATCATAAGTCTTGAAGCGATCGCCCTCATTCACCTCTGTCAAATCGTACAGGCCACACTGCAAGGGACTGGAGCCTCTAAAGCTGCAGGCATCATCAGCAATCGGATTTCCCTTTTTACCAGAAAGCTGCTGCCACTCTTCCGCCCATCCCCGTACTTGCCCCGCAACTTTTTTTAGGCTAGTATCAAAGACTTCCTCACAGGCTGTCTGGAATTTCTCGCGGCTCCCGGCATACTGTTGCTGAATCGTGCGATCGCCCAAATCCCAAAACAATCGAAATGACTGCACGGCACCCCAGCGTTTGTAATAGCCACGAAAGTCATTGATGCGACGGTACTGTTCGCGGATGATTTGATTGAGAAAGGGGCGATCGTAGATACCCACAGTTTCCAAGGGTGGTGTTTCCCCTGCAAACAAACGCTCCGCCAGAAAGTTTGGGACAAGGGCGTAGGCAGTAAATCCATCAAACTGGATGTTCTTCCCATCCTGTTCATACCCATCATGTCGTCCCAATCGACCTAGCCGTTGGATAAAGTTTCCGGCATCAGATGATTCAAAGATCAGGAAATTAATCTTGAAATCAACCCCGACATCAATCGTGCTAGTGCCAATCACCAAATCAGCGAATAGGGACTGTTCCCTGATTCCCTTCCCAGACAAGCCTGTGTTTTCACTGACTTTCAGCCCATGCGGTTCCAGCAGTTCTTGCAAGAAAGGAGTGAGTCGTTTAACCGCCGCGATCGAGTTGAGAATAATGGCTCCCTTACTACCCGGATGTTGTTGAAACTGATCCAGGATCAGATTCGCATTTTCCCGTAACCAGATTTCGGAAGCTTTCGAAGTCGATTCTAAAGAGATAAAATTGAGACGAATCGATCGGGCAACTAATCGCCAGTCTTTCAAATTAAGCTGCTCCACCTCTTCCTGATTGTTGGGGAAGCGATATTTTCCAGTTACTAAGGGATCGATGATTTGGCATCGCAACCCGGCAGTTTCTAATCGTTCCAGCAATTGGTCATTCGGTGTAGCAGATAGGAATAAAAACTTTTTGTGCATTCCATCGCGACGGCTTAGTCCACTGGTGTAACGAATGAGTAACAGCGTGTTGATCACACTTGCAATTTGAGGCGCACCGAACACATGGAATTCATCAAAAATGAATAGGTCAAAGTTGCGGTCAATTCGATTCCATAATTTATCTGGAGCATCACCTCGAAACACGTAGGCTCCCCGGTAGATATAGTGGAAAATATCAGGGTTCGTAACCAGGATTTCTGACTGTCCGGTTCGAGTTGCGATCGCATCCGCTTTCTTGAGCTTTTCAGTTTCAGCATAAATTTCCAGATCTGCACCACTTAATCGGTTAATCCGGGGTTCATGGGGTGGCTTGAAAGTTTGCACATATTTGGATACCTGTAACTCCTGATCACGGGCTAGCTCGTTTGTTGGATACAAACCAATTGCACAGTAATACTCCTGCAAACTTTTGAGATACGCAGCAAGGCTTTTCCCATCCCCAGTCATCGCGATGTTGAATACAACATCCACATCTGGATTGGATAAAGCGGCTAACGTCTCCGCTTGATGCCAGGATAGTGACCATTTATCTGGCAAAGCTACATTATCTGGAGTTGGAACCGTCTGAGAATAAACAGGTTTGAGCGTAATACTGTAATCCGTCATCGTCTTAAGGTGTACGTGACTGGTTGCGATGTTTCCATTATGGAAGCAAAATAGAAGAGTGGCAAGTACAAAGTGTACGTACAAATGGAGCCTGGAAATGGGTCGCCGTGGTCAATCAATTACCCTGTCGATTTCGGACAAAGACAAAACGCAATTAGAGCAAATCGCCACTGAGCAAGGAATGCTGTGGGGCGATCGCCCCAACATCTCCCGACTGGTAGAAGCGATCGCCCGTCGAGAACTGTTGATTGGGCGCAATAACGATTGGTCAGAAACTCGCATCAGGGCACTCCATCAATCTATCCAGGCATTAACCGACGCTGGACACCCTGACTCTGCTCAGATTTTGGCTCAACTTTTGGTTGAACGGAGTGAATTACCAATTCCCTTAAGAAATGAGATTGAGCGGTTCCTGGAAACACCCCTTGTCCCGTGGCGCTTGGAAATTGATCAATACATTCGTCGCCAGCAACCCTTTCAACTCACTTACCGAGATGCCGCCGATCGCCCCTGGAGTTTTACCATTCGCCATGCCCGGATTATTCCCTATGAGCGGCGGCAATATCTGGAATGCTGGTGCGAAGAAACGGAGAGAAACCAGGATTTAGCAGACCTACAGCATAACTGGACATTACGCCTGGATCGGATCCCTGATGCAGCTCTCAATCCAGTGAAGGGAAAATGGCGACCTGATCTGGATGCTTTAGAAGTGGAACTGCATTTACTGAGAGGATTAGCCTTTGCCTATGAATCAAAAACGGCTGATATCAAGAACGAATGGCTTAGCGATCACACCCCCCCTGTGCGGCGCGTAATCCGGCGAGTCTCAAACACCTTTTGGTTTTTCCGAGAGATATTTCGCTATGGGGAAGACTGCATCATTGTCTTACCAGAGTCTGTCCAAGAGCGATTTAAGCAAAAATTGCACAACCTATGCGAGAGTTACGGATTATTGGGGGAATGAACACAATCTTTCTGCCCTCAATGGCTCCATTCAAGGTTTATTAAGAAAGGGCAACAATCCAAGTGCAGCCCCCTTTGAGAACCTGCGATTAGTGACGCAGCTTGGATTCAGCGTTGACAATCTGACCTTTACTTAGGGCTTGCTGAGGAAGTCTAAAAGACTTAGGAGGATTGGATTTTAAGGGGAT
>JBBIQC010000048.1:0-14439 GCA_037442585.1 Oscillatoriales cyanobacterium bin_317 | reverse complement strand
TAAGTTGAGTTCTTCTAAAATGCGTTGAATGGCTTCTGCCCCAATCCCGACTTCCACCCCAGTCAGTTGAGAATCCTCGGTGTAAAGCTGATCTTCAATCTCAATCCACTGGTCTTCCGTCAGTAATTGTTTGTAAGTCAGATTCTCGGCATTACCGGGACTGAGCACCACATAGGCATTGAAGTAGACAATTTGTTCCACATCCCGCAGCGGCATATCGAGCAAGATTGCCATGTAGCTGGGAATGCCCTTCAAATACCAGACATGAGCCACAGGGGCGGCCAGCTTGATATAGCCCATGCGGTGCCGACGCACGCGGGATTCCGTTACTTCCACACCACAGCGTTCGCAGACAATCCCCCGGTGGCGTACCCGCTTGTATTTGCCGCAATGGCACTCCCAATCTTTTGCAGGGCCAAAAATCCGTTCACAAAACAGCCCATCCATTTCTGGCTTGAGCGTCCGGTAGTTAATGGTTTCCGGCTTTGTCACCTCACCTACGGCCTGACCGTTCGGTAGGGTGCGTTCTCCCCACTGCCGGATCCGCTCTGGAGATGCCAGACCAATCTTCACATAGTCAAACCGCTGCTCTAGCTTTGGCATCGTGTAAGTTCCTTTCAAGTAGTAGCAAGAAATTTTTTGAAGTGAGGAACTAACTTTCTTTCTAGTTCCTCACTCTGGTTCTATTCTTCGCCTTCATCCAGTTCGTCTCTGGAGATCGATTCATAGGTAGGACGAGAAGGTGCTCGTCGGGTATTGACATCGGCCATCAAATCGACTTCCGAATCACGGCTGGTACCGTCTTCACGGGTATCCAGTTTGTGAACGGCCACATCCAGGCAGAGGGATTGCAGTTCCCGCATCAGCACCTTGAAGGACTCTGGAGTACCGGGTCGGGGAATGGCTTTCCCTTTGACGATCGCATTCAGCGCTTCATTCCGGCCCTGCATATCGTCTGACTTGACGGTCAGCAGTTCCTGCAGGGTATAGGCCGCACCAAACGCTTCCAGTGCCCAGACTTCCATTTCCCCAAAGCGCTGTCCACCCTGTTGCGCCTTACCACCCAGCGGCTGTTGAGTCACCAGCGAGTAGGGGCCAGTGGAACGAGCGTGGATCTTATCGTCTACCAGGTGTACCAGTTTCAGCATATAGGCCATACCGACCGTCACCGGACGATCGAAGGGTTCGCCTGTACGTCCATCGAAAACCTGAATCTTGCCCGGATCATCGGGATTAAACAGCCAGTATTTCGATCGCTGGGTATCTTCGTCCCGCATATTGGCAGCATCTTCCAGCTTGCTGTGTACGGTTTCACGGGATTTTTCTTCCCCATGCATTTCATCAAAGGGAATCACCTTAAACCGGACATTCAAGTTTTGCGCCGCCCAGCCTAACAGACATTCATAAACCTGCCCCACGTTCATCCGGGAAGGCACACCCAGGGGATTCAGCACAATGTCAACCGGAGAGCCGTCGGGCAGGTAGGGCATATCTTCGATCGGCAGAATCCGAGAAATAATCCCCTTATTGCCGTGACGACCGGCCATCTTGTCACCCACCTGGATCTTGCGTTTCTGAGCCACATAGACGCGCACGACCATGTTGGCACCAGGAGGCAATTCATCCCCCTGTTCCCGTGTGAAGACTCGGACATCGACGACGCGGCCTTTTTCACCATTGGGCACTCGCAGAGAGTTATCGCGCACGTCTCTGGCTTTTTCACCGAAGATGGCCCGCAGGAGCTTTTCTTCTGGGGGTTGGTCGGATTCTCCTTTGGGAGTCACCTTACCGACCAGAATATCACCCTGTTCCACCCAGGCTCCAATCCGGATAATGCCCGTTTCATCTAACTGCCGCAGAGCATCTTCCCCGACGTTGGGAATTTCACGGGTAATTTCTTCCGGGCCAAGTTTGGTCTGACGCGCTTCAATTTCGTACTTCTCAATGTGGATTGAAGTATACACATCGTCGTAAACCAGACGTTCGCTGATCAGGATTGCGTCCTCGTAGTTGTAGCCTTCCCAGGGCATGTAGACCACCAGAATGTTCTGACCCAGAGCCAGTTCCCCTTCCTGGGTAGCAGAACCATCCGCCAGCACCTGTCCGGCCACCACGCGATCGCCAATAAACACGATCGGGCGTTGGTTCAAACAGGTATCCTGGTTCGATCGCTGATATTTCTGTAACTGGTACTCAATTTCCCGTCCCTGGGGATCGCGTACCCGAATCCGGTCTGCCGAAACAAAGGTAACTTCGCCATCGGTGCGACTGATGATCACCATCCCGGAGTCTCGCGCCGCCTGAGCTTCCAGCCCTGTTCCTACCAAGGGTCGTTCTGGACGCAGCAGGGGTACGGCCTGCCGTTGCATATTGGATCCCATCAGTGCCCGGTTCGCGTCATCGTGTTCCAGGAAGGGAATCAATGAAGTCGCAACAGAGATGATTTGCACAGGAGAAACCGCCACATAATCCACTTCATCGGGAGTGGTCGTGGTGAAGTCCTGACGATAGCGCACAGGCACCTGTTCACCCAGAATATTGCCCTCTTCATCCATCGGAATGTCACCGGGAGCCACCCGCAGATCGTCCTCTTCGTCGGCGGTCATGTATGCTGGAGCCAGATCTTTGACAACCCGACCATTCTCAACTTTGTAGAACGGCGTTTCGATAAATCCATAGGCATTCACCCGCGCATGGGTTGCCAGAGAACCGATCAGACCTGCGTTGGGGCCTTCTGGTGTTTCGATCGGGCAGATCCGCCCGTAGTGGGAGGGATGAATATCGCGCACTGCAAACCCAGCCCGTTCCCGTGTCAGACCACCGGGGCCAAGGGCACTCAACCGCCGTTTGTGGGTTAACTCAGCCAGCGGATTGGTTTGATCCATGAACTGAGACAACTGGGAGGAGCCAAAGAACTCCTTAATCGCTGCTACCAGCGGTTTAGGGTTGACCAGCGAGGCCGGAGTTAGGGCATCGGCATCGGAAACCGTCATCCGTTCCCGAATGATCCGCTCCAACCGATTCAGACCGACCCGCACCTGGTTTTGCAGCAATTCGCCGACTGAGCGCACCCGCCGATTCCCCAAGTGGTCAATATCATCAATAGTGCCGATATCAAATTCCAGGTTAATCAGGTAGTCGATCGCCGCCAGAATGTCTTGAGGTGTCAACACACGAGTCGATTCTGGAACATTCAAGCGCAGTTTCCGGTTCAGCTTATAGCGACCCACTTTACCCAGGTCGTAGCGCTTGGGATCGAAGAAGCGAGAATCCAGCAGTTGTTGCCCCCCCGATACCGTAGGCGGTTCACCTGGACGCAGCTTGCGATACAACTCCATCAGGGCTTCTTCTTCGCCATACTGCCCTTCCTTCTCGATCGTCTTCTGGAAATACTCAGGGTGGCGCAGGGAATCAAAAATTTCCCCATCAGTCAGGCCCAAGGCTTTCAGTAATACCTGAGCCGACAGCTTACGGGTTTTATCGATCCGCACCCAAACCAGATCGTTCTTATCGGTTTCAAACTTCAACCAGGCTCCCCGGTTCGGGATCAGGCTGGCGTTGTAGGTTCGACGACCGTTCTTGTCGGTTTCGGACTTGTAGTAGACACCGGGACTCCGGACGATCTGGTTGACGATCACCCGTTCTGCTCCGTTAATAATAAAGGTGCCGCGATCGGTCATCAGGGGCAGATCTCCGATGAAGACCTCCTGCTCCTTGATTTCCCCCGTCTCTTTGTTGATTAATCGGGTGGGCACATACATTTGCACGGCATAGGTACTATCCCGCCGCTTGGCTTCGTCAACATCGTATTTGGGCCGCTTGAGCTTGAAGTCTTTACCAATGAAGTGAAGCTCCAGCTTCCCGGTGTAGTCTGTAATGGGAGAGAAACTATCCAGTTCCTCGATCAAACCTTCTTTTAAGAACCAGCGGAAACTCTCCCGCTGAATTTCCACTAGATCCGGAAGGGTGAAAGCGGGTGTAATGTAGTCAGTCATGCGTCGTCTTCAGATGGGATATGCCCAGCGCGAGTGTTGGATTATAAGTGATTAACCATCAATTAGTCAACCTAAAGCTTGAAGAATTTGGCTGGCAAACTCAACAAATCTCAAACTGCAGTACCTGCTCGATAAAGAATTAAACCAAGTCCAGCCAGAGAAAGGTCGTTTTCCCATCAGAGAAACCACAGTTCTGGACTTGGACAAGGTTTAACTGGGAAAACCAAAGATTAGAATGGCCAGACGTTTAAGATGGGCTTGAGCGGATAAACAAACCATTTCGCTAACCGTTGATGTGGTGGGCAAGTTTTTAAGCAAACAGCGGAAAAACACCGGCACGGCGATCGCGTGGGTGTTCAAACTCTTTAGCTATGGAAGATGGATAAGGAAGTGGTGTGGATATAGAGAATGATCCGAACCATCCCGTTGCTCAGGTATTGTCACGTTCTCTCATTATGACTCGGTTTGGTCAAAATGTGTGGCTTAACTAGCAAAAATTTCCAGACCAGTCAACCGCCCGATTACTAAGAAGTTTGTACAGAATTTGACGGAGTATTGAGAATGCTCAGATTCTGTAAAGGCGTAATATTCTAGACCTGCAGGTGGTATTGAGAGACGCTCTGCCGGAACATCTCTACTGGGGTAGACCAAACAATCGACAGGCATTTTCCGTGGTCTGAATGGCCAGTTCCTCCAGAGAAATATCCCGCAGATTCGCCACCTGTTCGGCAACGTATCGCACGTAGGCCGGTTCATTGCGTCGCTCCCCCCGCTTGGGAACGGGAGCCAGAAACGGACAATCGGTTTCCACCAGCAGGCGATCGCCCGGCACCATCCGAGCTGCCTCCTGAATCTGAAGTGCCTTCTTAAACGTCACCGTGCCACTGAAGCTGATGTAAAAGCCCAGATCCAGGAACCACTGAGTCTCCTCCGGGGTACCACCCCAGCAGTGCATGACTCCCTTGACTGGCCCCTGCCGTTGCCAAAAGCGGCGCAACAGACCGGCCATAGGAGCAGCGGCATCGCGACAGTGAATGATCACCGGGCGATCAAGTTGCTGGGCGATCGTCAGTTGGGCTTCAAATGCCTCCTTCTGTTGCTGCTGATTGCTGGCTTTGAAGAAATCCAGCCCGGTTTCTCCAATCGCTACCACCCGCGCATCAGATCTGGCTAAATCCCGAATTTCTTCCTCCACCCCTTTATGCCATAACTGCTCTACATCCAGCGGATGCAGACCGACGGCAAAAAAGACTTCTGGAAAGCGATCGGCGATCGCCTGAATGGCCGGAAATTCGGATGGCTCGACGCAGGAATGCACCAGCCGCACTATGCCCGCCTCACGCCAACGCCGAGCCACTTCATCCAGGTCGGCTTGAAATGTCTCGAAGTTGATATGAACGTGGGTATCAACTAACCTGATCCCGGACACGGATTCCGTTCCTATGAAGCGGCAGCTTGAGTAGCCTCAGCCCGCTTGAGAGCCTTTGCTAATCGGGACTTCTTCCGGGCAGCGTTATTGGTATGAAGTACGCCTCGCTTGACGGCCCGATCAATCTTGCTGTAAGCGAAAGCCATACTTTGTTGAACTGCTTCCAACTGTTCTGCTTCGGGGTTGGCCGCATAGCGATCGACGGCTACCAGACACTTCTTCATCAGGGTCTTGACAGCAGACTTATAACTCTTATTACGCAAACGGTTGCGCTCGGCAATTTGAACACGCTTGATGGCAGACTTGATGTTAGCCACAGTAAATCCTAAAACCTCTACCTATTGAAACTCTATTGGGCAATACGTCCCATGCTAGATAAATTACTATAACATCTCCTTAACGCCATAACCCGATACCCGAAAAATACAGGTTAGAGTAGAGTAACGAGAACGGGTGCATCTGATTGTTCTGTACTCAATCACGTCCAGTTAGAGAACTGGAGATTTTCCTCAGAGAAACTGCAGGTCTGGACGTGAAAGCGGTTTAATCCAGAGTCCCCCCTGAAAATTTGTTCTCGGCTGGGTAACTCCTTAGATTTGGCATTCAAATTCCATGCTACGAATTATTACTCAGGTATCTGAGGCACGGGCTGAACTGCAACGTATTTGTAACCGCACCCACGATGACCAGGTCATCCACAAGGAGGCGACGGTGCGAGAAGTGCTTCAAGCGGTGAAGCGCCAGGGGGATCGAGCCGTGCTCCATTACACCTCCGAGTTCGACCACCTCGATCTCAAACCGGAAGACCTGCGGGTGAGTGGGTCAGAGATGGATGCAGCCTACCAGCAAGTCTCGAAGGAACTGCTGGATGCCATTCGCTTAGCCTGTCGCCAGATTGAAGCCTTCCACCGTCAGCGTGTTCCCAAAAGCTGGGTGCATTTTGGCGAGGATGAGGTGGTACTTGGCAAGCGTTACACTCCCGTCGATCGCGCTGGAATTTACGTGCCGGGAGGACAGGCGGCCTATCCCAGTACCGTCTTGATGAATGCGGTGCCTGCCAAGGTAGCGAAGGTGCCCCGGATTGTCATGGTTACTCCCCCTGGGCCAGATAAGGCAATCAATCCGGCGGTACTCGTAGCGGCTCAGGAAGCGGGCATTGAAGAAATTTATCGGGTCGGGGGAGCACAGGCGATCGCGGCCCTGGCTTACGGCACGGAAACGATCCCCAATGTGAATGTGATCACTGGCCCTGGCAACATTTATGTGACGCTGGCGAAAAAGCTCGTCTTTGGTACGGTTGGCATTGATTCGTTGGCTGGCCCATCCGAAGTTCTGATTATTGCGGATAAGTCAGCTAATCCCACGTATGTTGCTGCCGATATGCTGGCCCAGGCAGAGCACGATCAGATGGCAGCGGCGATTTTGCTCACCAATGACTCGGTGCTGGCGCGTAAGGTGGTGGATGAAGTGGAACGGCAACTGGTGGATCATCCCCGTCGTCTGCTGACTGAAAAGGCGATCGCGCATTATGGCCTGGTCGTGGTGGTGGAGTCTCTGGATGTGGCGGCAGACCTCTCCAATGAGTTTGCTCCCGAGCACCTGGAACTGGAACTCGTCGAACCCTGGGACATGCTGGAGAAAATTCGTCACGCCGGAGCCATTTTCCTGGGATCGTCCACTCCCGAAGCAGTAGGAGATTACCTGGCAGGGCCAAACCACACCCTCCCCACATCCGGAGCGGCCCGCTATGCCTCCGCCCTGAGTGTGGAAACCTTTCTCAAGCACTCCAGCCTGATCCAGTACTCTCAAACGGCATTACAGAAAGTGGCCGGGGCGATCGATGTGCTGGCCACGGCTGAAGGGCTGCATTCCCATGCGGAATCGGTGCGGTTAAGAACTCGTGGTAGTCAGGAACTGCCGTAGTCGCATTAGGCTTAAGGTCTGGGCTAAGTTGATGGGAAGCAGTGAGATCCCTTCAATCCGGGACTGTACCCATCCCTCACCCCAATACCACTCATGGAAGCCATCAATCCCCTGGCTAAGCAGAATGCACAGGTGATTGGGTTCGGCTACTTTGACGGTGTGTTGAATCACGATCGGCCCCAGCCAACTGGTATAAGACACCCCGGCCTGTAATTCTTCCGGCAAGCCGTTAGAGAGCCGCTGAGGGGAGAGCCATTGCCGCAATTTGGCAGGCTGAAGCAAACTTTCCCGCAGAGCTTTTTCAGTTGCAGGCACTTCTATCCGCAGACTACTTTGCTGAAACGTACCAAACATAACGAGGGCATCACCTAAAGAGCGTGTGCCTTCAGTATGACATCAGAGCGCAAATGGCTAATGACATTTCTGCCCGTCTAAAGAATGGACAACTGGGCATCCGGCGGCTTGTATCCCAGGTGTTTCCAGGCGGCGGCAGTGGCAACTCGGCCTCGTGGGGTACGGTTCAGGTAGCCAATTTGCAATAGATAGGGTTCATACACTTCTTCAATGGTTTGGGCATCTTCTCCCGTGGCGGCAGCGATCGTTTCCAGTCCCACCGGGCCACCATTAAAGTGTTCGATGATTGCAGTGAGCAGACGCCGATCAGTCCAATCCAGGCCACAGGGATCGACGTTGAACAGTTCCAGAGCTTCTGCCGCGATCGCTTCCGAAATTTCTCCCACCGCTTTTACCTGCACATAATCCCGAACTCGCTTCAGCAAACGGTTGGCAATTCGGGGGGTGCCACGGGAACGGCGGGCCACTTCAGCGGCTCCTGCTTCGGTAATGGGAGTTTTGAGAATGGCGGCGGTTCGCAGCACAATTTGCATCAGTTCATCCAGTTCATAAAACCGCAGGCGCTGGATCAGCCCAAAGCGATCGCGTAGGGGAGAGGTCAATGCCCCCACCCGTGTTGTGGCTCCCACCAGCGTAAAGTGTTGCAGTGGAATCGAGCGAGTACGAGCTGTAGAGCCTTTGCCAACGGTGATATCCAGTCGATAATCTTCCATGGCTGGATATAAAATTTCTTCCGTCACCCGGGGCAGGCGATGAATTTCATCAATAAACAAAATATCCCCTGGCTGTAAATTTACCAGCAGGCCCACAATGTCACGGGGACGCTCCAGGGCGGGGGCCGATGTAATCTTACAGCCAACCCCCATCTCAGCCGCCAGAATCAGGGATAGCGTAGTTTTACCTAAACCCGGTGGACCATACAGTAGCAGGTGATCCAGGGTTTCCTGGCGTGCTTGAGCGGCGCGGATGGCAATGTCTAACACTTCCTTTAAATCCTTCTGCCCCACGTATTCCGCCAGTCGCTGGGGACGCAACCGTTCTTCCTGCTGACCGTATTCTTCTGACTTGGCAGCGGGTTGCAAGAGTGGTTCCGCATGGGAACGCCTGGTAGCAGCAGTATCATCCGGTGAAACGGAACGTTGACCTCGAACTCCTGCCAAGCCCTTCCCCTGGGATAACAAGCTCGACTGCTCGTTCCCCTCAGAGTCTGGAGGTTGCTTCTTAGAAGAAATGATCGCCATATCTTTTAATAGTAATCGGCTTTAGAAGCCATGCTCGTACAATTTCAATAGCGTTAAGGAGCAACCCAGATGGCAAACTCGTTTACGGTGCCGGACAGCTTAAGTTTTGAATCTGCGATATCCGTTTCTCAGGCCTTACTGGATGAGATGGAGCAGGGAAAGCTGACAGAGGCTGAAATTGAACAGGCGATCGCGGCTTTAGTGGCTACCGAAAATGGAGCCAGAGGTTTTTTTGTCTCCTACTTAACGGATGCCCGTCCCCTGGCTGATCAACCGACGGATCCGGTACTCCATGCCCTGGCGACCTCTCCTACCACTGTGTCACCCTTACTGGTGAAAAACCTGGTCATGGCTACGGCAATGGCTATAACTCACCGCCGCAATCAGAATCAAGATCTGGCCAAGGGATCGGATCAGGTGAAAGTGCGATCGCTCAACTTGCTGCAACACCTGACTTTTCCAGAGTTGAAACAGCAGGCGCAAGAGATGGCAGCCAGCCTGGAAACGGGAAAAGGAAGTTATCAGAACTTTCTGGAGCGGTGGCAGTACGATACAGAACAACGGCAAGCGATGTTGCAAGCATTAACGGCAACGGAACTTTTAGTACGGGCTAATTAGCCAATGTGGATGACGCACAAAAATAATCCCTAATGTTGTTGGAAAGGGTGATAAGCCTTTCTACTTATTCATAGGTTGTGATAGAGGAGGTTCATAGGCTTCCTCTGGATCGGACTGAATCACTAATGAGAATTGTGATGATTTTCGTGAGTTTTGTATCGAAAATTTTATGCAAATTTAAATTACTTCTAATGACTTATGAAAGCGTCGAAACCGCGCAAAATCGCCGGATTTGGTGTTTTTGGAGTTGAGATTCTGTATGCAAAATTATTAAAAAATTAGGAGCTTTCCAGGTATATTGAGAATCCTTCTTGATAAGCCCAAAAACTCGTATTGACGCTGAAAATTTGCGTGATACATTATCAATACTGCTCTTTATTGCAAACGCCGGATTTATTACAAGGAGAGGCGAACATGGCTGAGATTCAAGCTCCAATTCATGCTTTCGACCAGATTAGCGATAATCCGGTTCTCTTAGACCGTTCTGTCACCAGCCCAATTTGTGAGGGCATGAATATTGCTCTTGCTAGCTTTCAGGCTCTTTATTTGCAGTATCAAAAACATCATTTTGTAGTCGAAGGTTCGGAGTTTTATTCGCTCCATGAGTTCTTCTCAGAAAGCTACGATCAGGTTCAAGGATATGTGCACAAAATTGGAGAACGGCTGAATGGGTTAGGAGGAGTTCCTGCTGCCAGTTTCACCAAGTTAGCCGAATTGTGTTGTTTTGCACCTGAAGCTGATGGAGTTTATACTTCTCGGCAAATGGTTGAGCATGACTTACAGGCTGAACAAGCGATCATCAACGTTTTGCGTCGGCAAGCAGGTCAGGCCGAGAGTTTGGGCGATCGCGCTACTCGTTACCTGTATGAGCAAATTCTTCTGGAAACGGAAGATCGGGCTTTCCATCTGGCTCACTTCCTGGCTCACGACAGTTTAACGCTGGGCTTTGTACATAGCTCGATTAATTAAACGACAGACGGTATCGGGCAGACCGCAGACGGTGAAAATTGCGTCTGCTCTTGTCTGACTCAATGGTCTTGTAGAGGCAAGATAATTGCGTCTCTACAAGACTGTTTCGTAAAAGTGTTGACAGAGTTATGTAGGATCGAGCCATAGGATGAATAATGGATATTTGGCTTGGCCCCACGAACTACATTGAATTTTCCCCTCTGTTACTTTCTGGTTTTTCATGGCAGTTCTGACCCGCGATCGCAGGCGGCGGCAGAAGCGCTGACAGCGGAATTTAGACAGAAAGTTTCCTACAGTTCCCAGGTGCCGCAAGCGCTGGGTGCAACGCTCAAACAGGTAGCACTGGAATCTCCTCTGACCAGTTGCACGGCTTCTCCAGCGACTGCGATGCCTGCCGATGCAGAACAGCCTGTTGTCCAGGCCGTGTATCTGGAATGTCAGCCCTTACCCCTACACCAGCAGATTGCTACCCAATTGAAAAACCTGCAGATTCCGTCCGATGTGCCTCCCATCCGGTGTGTGATCCTACCTGTGTTTTTGTTGCAGGGAGTGCATGTCATGGAAGACATTCCGGCACAACTATCTCTGGTGCAACCCTTGCCAGGACCATTGGTACAAATGACTCTCACACCGCATCTCGGCTCCCATCCAGGTTTGCGTCGCATCATTACTGAACAGATGGCAACGGTTCCGGCAGAGGTTTGGGTGCTGCTGGCTCATGGGAGCCGTCGTCCTGGTGCAAATCACCCCCTGGAAGTTCTGGCCGAGGCTTTAGGGGCAGTCGTTGCTTACTGGTCCATGCCTCCCGATCTGCAGTCCTGCTTAACGGATCTGGTGAGTCAGGGATTTACCCGGATCGGCATCGCACCATTTTTTCTCTTTCCAGGAGCCATTACTGATGCGATCGCAGCCACCATTCGCCAGTTTTCCTTACAAACCCCTGCCGTCAAACTCACCCTGGTTCAGCCATTAAACGCCTGTCCAGAATTAGCCGACTTGTTACTGGATTTAATTCACAAATGACGGATGACCATACCTCTTTTCTGCCTTCCACCTTCTACCTTCCTTTTCTGCAACAGTCTATGAAACAAACAGGCAAAGTCTATCTCGTTGGTGCAGGGCCTGGAGATCCGGGTTTAATGACGCTGAAAGGAAAAACGTTATTAGAATGTGCAGAGGTCGTTGTCTATGATGCGCTGGTGAGTCCGCAAATTCTCGCCATGATTAATCCCCAGGCAGAACAGATTAATGCCGGGAAGCGGAAGGGGATGCATTCCCTGTATCAGGAAGACATTACGCAGTTATTGATCGAAAAGGCCAGGGAAGCGGCGATCGTGGTGCGGCTGAAAGGCGGCGATCCATTTATTTTTGGTCGGGGTGGCGAAGAAATGGAGAGCCTGGTTGCGGTGGGCATTCGAGTTGAGGTAGTGCCGGGAATTACCTCTGGAATTGCGGCTCCGGCTTATGCAGGCATTCCTTTAACACATCGGGCCTATAGCTCCTCAGTAACGTTTGTCACCGGTCATGAAGGGGCAGGCAAGTATCGACCAGCGGTGAACTGGCAGGCGATCGCCCACGGTTCTGAAACGATCGTCATTTACATGGGAATTCACAATCTACCGTATATTGTGGAGCAGTTGACCACCGCTGGATTGAGCGCTCAAACCCCAGTCGCCCTGGTTCGTTGGGGGACTCGTTCGGAGCAGGAAGAACTGAGCGGCACCCTGAAGACGATCGTGCAGCGGGTGGAAGAAACTGGCTTTGAAGCCCCGGCGATCGTCGTGATTGGTGCAGTTGTGAATCTGCATGATCTGCTATCTGGTTGCCGTCCTACAGGTTTATAGCCAAATCCACCCGATCTCCACGGCGATTCTCTCAGAGCTTAATCTTTGCCCTCTGCTCTCTGTCTTTTACTTTTTGCCTGATTAGTCTGCTCTGCTTTGCTTTCCAGTTGCAGCAGCCAAACCATTAAGGCGACCACGGCGATCTGAATAGCGAAATTGGGCAACGCTTCGGCAACATCCCGGCCAGCCAGCAGTTGGGTGAGAAAGATAAACCCACCAATCAAACCAGAAGCGGCAAAGGAAACGTAGATGAATCGGCGAAGCCCTCGATAGGGGGCAGCAGCTTCTGCACGAAGATGGGCGTATTTTTCTGAATCACGCTGCTGCAAAGGTGGAGGAATGCGATCGCTCTCAGATTTGGCCGCTTTAGAAGAATTAGATGGCTGATCGGTCATATTCCCTGGTAGGACTCATCACTGCTATCCTGCCATATTCAGGATTGAGAGTTAAATTGAGTATGTTGGAATTCTGTCTAGCTAACTTACTTTCTTGATGACTATGAGCTTATTAGGAAATATTATTTGGCTGATCTTCGGTGGCTTTATGACGGGGCTAGGTTATATCATCGGTGGCCTGGGTACCTGTCTCACGATCATTGGTATTCCCTTTGGGTTAGCCGCCATCAATCTTGGCATTGCAACATTCACGCCTTTTGGTAAAAAAATCGTTACCAATCCGAGTGCGGATTCGACTCTGACCTTTATTTTTAATGTGATCTGGTTGGTTTTCTTTGGTTGGGGAATTGCCCTCTCCCACCTGATTTGGGGCCTGATTCTGGCGATTACGATCGTCGGCTTACCCTTTGCCAAACAGCATTTCAAATTAATGGTGCTGGCGCTGATGCCCTTTGGCCGCGATTTAGTACGTCCCTAACATCCGAAAATAGACTCAGACATTCTTTACCTCTGGCCGCTCTGTTAGGGAGTTTAGTCCCTCGTTGGTAAAGATAAAGTGGAGGAAACGACAAAAACTCCACACTGCCTGAGTCTACCGGAATCTATTATTTGCACTGCCTACCCCTCTACCGTCGTTCTCCTTTGAGAGGTAGTTCTGGGTCACAGCGGCATAACACCCATCCAATGCAACAGATATCTTAAAATAAACAAACTCATCAGAGTTTAATCAAACAACTTTAGCAACACGAGACTTGCTAAACCCTCACGCCTTTAATTATGGTGAATTGACAGGAAAGCTGATCAGATCAGGAAAAAAATTAATAATTGTGCTCTCACAATCCATGTTCTACTTCCCTGGTGCATCCCTGATACTTCATCCTTCCAGTTGTCGCCGCAATTGCTGCTGCTGATTGAATCGCTTTTGCTCCTCTGTTAACTGCTGGAAATTGCTGGTAGATTCCATATCCCATTGAACTTCTGCCAGCAGTAAAAGGCTCCCGGCAGTGACCATACCCGTAAAGAGAAACTGCCAGGTAGAAACATAGGGAAGAAAACAAATCCCACCTATGTGCAGTAATCCGCTGAGCAGGAAAGCCCGTGATTTCATCCCCCAAGCCGTTACCAGGTAACCGACTGCGCTCAACGATAACCACAGTGAACACAGGTGCGGTAGCACAACCCATCCACCCCCAAAGATGCCCCAATTCGTCAGCGCGATGCCACCCAGCATCAGCCCTACCCAGACATAGACGATCCAGCGCAGTTGTTCCACTGTGACCCAATACCAGGACAAGTGAAAAGTTCCCCAAGAGCCGATCAACGTTAGAATTGACCACAATCCTGCTTGATAGGCCCAATTGAAAGGAAAAAACTGCGCTATGCAGAAAATCAGAGCGGTAATACTGCCCCATAAAAGGAATACCTGATCAATACGGGTGTAAAAGCTGGAAAACAAGGTCACATCTTTGACCTTAAGCTGGATATGCAGGAGTCCTTCCAGGTCTTGTATATCCAGAGCATGTTGCTTCCGTCGAATAATAGGTTGGGCAGAACTAAGGGCAACCATTCAAAAAACTTGTCAAGTGTTTATAATTTCTTAAGTATAGCTTAACAAGTCTTTGTATTTGCTTAACAGAACTCAATTATCCCACTGTTGTGCGATGAGCCTGA
>JBBIQC010000047.1:0-14873 GCA_037442585.1 Oscillatoriales cyanobacterium bin_317 | reverse complement strand
GGGACAGGAGAAGGTTTGACAACAGGGGTTTCAATGGGTTCCGGCGAAGGAGTGGGGAGAGGTTTGGGAGCGGGTTTGTAATTCGGATCTACAATGCTGCGAGCTTCCTCAAGGGACAATTCACCGCGCACCAGCTTCGCCAGGGAGTCCTGTCCCCCCGGTTCGTAAGTAATGATCCGAGCCGTGTTATTAAACACATTAGGCACCAGCTTGCCGTCTTCATCCAGAAACTCAAGCTGTACCCAGTTCTTACCCGGTTTGAAGCCTTTCAGGTAAACGGGCTGCCATTGATCTAAGAGAAAGCTTTTGCCGTTGACCGTACAGCGGATTCGCCAGTCGGCTATATCATCTTTCTTGTCTTCTCTGGCGACAAGATGCAGGGGGGCATTCGTCAGATAAAAATCCAGCAAAATGGGTTCCGCCCCATAACTGCCCTGGGGGCGGCTATAGGTCAGGAGCGGCAGTTTGGGATCCGGACTATTCTCTTGAGTTTTAGTCAAAATATGAAAGGTAGTCTGGGCATAGGCTCCTTCATTCTTAAAGCTTTCGTGCCAGGGCCGGGAGGCAAAAGCACGCAGGGTATGAGTACCCGGTTCCAGGTTTTCAAAAACTAGCGGTTGGCTAATATCGTAGACAGCCTGATAAGTGCGGTTATCAAGCAGAACATGCAGGTGCGGCCCCAATTCCAATTTTTTATCTTTAAAGATCGGCAGGTCTGTAACCTGAAATTGCACAGCAACTCTGGTGTCTTTTAAAACCTCCTGCGATCGCGGACTGACGATCTTGACCTGGGGCTGGTACTTTTCTAGATCCTGCCGTAGTGCTTGCAAGATTTCTGGCGGAGCCGTTTCAGCGAGTTTACCGGACGCTTGAGAAGTGGCTTGGCTGGACTCTGGCGCAGCCGCACGACCTTTACGAATGGCCAGAGAAGGTTGAGTAGTGATTGGGCTAAAGGTTAGCAGCAATACCAATAGTCCCGCAGTTAACACTCTGATCAGTTTTTGCCAATCCATCATTCCGGGCACCGAAACACACTCCTTATGGCTGTCCATAGGGAACTATAGCGGAATCTCTGACCCTCCAATATTTGTTTTTGTTTGCAGCAAAGCAGGAGCATAAATCTGGTGAAGGTCTGGAAGAGTTGCCAAAATGGGCCTTCACCCTGAATCGCGATATCTCAGGTTATTAATAGTTCTTAACTAAATTGGCTGAAAACTCCCTTCCGCCCAATCTTTTGTATAGAAATATTGCAATAAGTGAATTGCGATCGCTCTATAGAAAGTCCCTATGTAATCACCGTTACAGGCAATTGCAACGTAAATACCAGACCAATCATTCAGAACTTAAATAAGAAATTCAACAGGTTTTAATAAAAAAATATCTATATATCCCTGGGCCAGCCTTGAAAGCGGGATTATGGACAGGTCAAAATTTACTTAACTCAACAATTTCTCGACGCATCTTCGTGCTACGCGCGCACAGGGTGAGGGCAAAAAGCCTGTGTAAGCAGGATTACCATCTACTGCCACAAGCGAAAGCATATAACTCCATAAATGTAAATAACGCTTAGTGACATCAATGATTAAAGTGTCAAATTCGCAACATTTGATTATTTTGTGTTGTTTTATATTGTTTCGATTTTTTAACTTGGATAAATTAGGACTTGACTTTTGTCGGTTTCCTCGGATTCGCAACCCAGACACCATCCGCCATTCGGGGGTTTTTAATTATTGTTAACCGTCTCCATTCGGGGGGGTTGCGATCCTATAATGTCACGATGAGAACCCCAATCGGTTTCCAGGCGTTGTCCACTGGACTTTTCAAAGTTCAGGCAATGACACCTCTGTTACAAGCTACCTTAATCCGGTCTGAACCGTTTTCCCTGTGGGCCTAGCCCTCTCAGGAATTATGTTTATCCTCGTTCGGGCCATCCTGTACCAGCGGGTCAGGGAGGTTTGCAAGTAGCAGAGTGGATCTGAAAGGGGAATTCCCTCGTTCCTTGTACAGAGAGAGGAGAGTCTCAATGACAACTACCCCACAGCGGGAAGCAAAAGTGAGGGTTGTCGTCGATAAGGATCCGGTTCCCACTTCCTTTGAGAAGTGGTCACAACCCGGACACTTTGACCGCAGCCTTGCTAGAGGACCCAAAACCACGACCTGGATTTGGAATCTTCATGCTCTCGCCCATGACTTTGATAGCCATACTTCTGACTTAGAAGACGTATCTCGTAAAATCTTCAGCGCTCACTTTGGTCACTTGGCCGTGATTTTCATCTGGCTCAGTGGCATGTATTTCCACGGCGCTAAATTTTCAAATTTTGAAGCTTGGATGGCCAATCCCACTGGCGTTAAACCCAGTGCCCAGGTCGTCTGGCCAATTGTTGGTCAAGAAATTTTGAATGCAGATGTTGGTGGTGG
Source organism: Oscillatoriales cyanobacterium bin_317 (assembly GCA_037442585.1). Classification (GTDB taxonomy): domain Bacteria; phylum Cyanobacteriota; class Cyanobacteriia; order Leptolyngbyales; family Leptolyngbyaceae; genus Leptodesmis. The sequence continues at coordinate 12,455 of JBBIQC010000047.1, read as the reverse complement.
CTTCCACGGCATCCAGATTACCTCTGGATTGTTCTATATGTGGAGAGGTGAAGGCTTCACCAATAGCTATCAGCTTTATGTAACTGCTATTGGCGCACTGGTCATGGCAGCCCTGATGCTGTTTGCTGGTTGGTTCCACTACCACAAGCGGGCACCAAAACTGGAATGGTTCCAGAACGCTGAATCCATGCTGAACCACCACCTGGCTGGATTGCTGGGTTGCGGTTCTCTAGGTTGGGCTGGGCACATCATCCATGTGGCAATGCCGACCAATAAACTGCTGGATTCTGGTGTTGCGCCCAAGGACATCCCGCTGCCTCATGAGTTCATTCTCAACAAACAGTTGATGGTGGATCTGTACCCCAGCTTTGCGAAAGGGTTGACTCCGTTCTTCACCCTGAACTGGGGCGCTTACTCCGATTTTCTGACCTTCAAAGGTGGTCTGAACCCAGTAACAGGTAGCCTCTGGTTGACGGACAACGCGCATCACCACCTGGCGATCGCTGTTCTGTTCATCATTGCAGGCCACATGTACCGAACCAACTGGGGCATCGGCCACAGCATGAAGGAGATTTACGAAGCTCATAAGGGTCCCTTTACTGGCGCAGGCCATAAGGGAATCTACGAGACCTTCACCACCTCCTGGCATATTCAACTGGCATGGAACCTGGCTGGCCTGGGATCTCTGAGCATCATTGTGGCTCAGCATATGTATGCCATGCCTCCCTATCCGTACCTGGCAACGGACTATGCTACCCAGTTGTCGATCTTTACCCACCATATGTGGATTGGCGGCTTCCTGATCGTCGGTGCGGCAGCCCACGCAGCTATCTACATGGTGCGTGACTACGATCCCGTAATTAACCAGGACAACGTCCTCGATCGGTTTATCCGTCACCGGGATGCCATTATTTCCCACCTGAACTGGGTTTGTATTTTCCTCGGCTTCCATAGCTTCGGTCTGTACGTCCACAACGACACCATGCGTGCGTTTGGTCGTCCTCAAGATATGTTCTCGGATACCGGGATCCAACTACAGCCCATCTTTGCTCAGTGGGTGCAGAATCTGCATACCTTAGCTCCTGGCAATACAGCTCCCAACGCGCTGGCCCCTGTTAGCTATGCGTTTGGTGGTGATGTTGTAGCTGTGGGCGGCAAGGTGGCGATGATGCCCATTGCGCTTGGCACCGCAGACTTCCTGGTGCACCACATTCATGCCTTCACGATTCACGTCACCTTGTTGATTCTGTTGAAGGGTGTCCTATTTGCTCGTAGCTCTCGTCTGATTCCGGACAAAGCCAATCTTGGCTTCCGCTTCCCCTGTGATGGTCCAGGCCGGGGTGGCACCTGCCAGGTTTCTGGTTGGGATCATGTATTCCTGGGTCTGTTCTGGATGTACAACTGCATTTCCGTGGTGATTTTCCACTTCAGTTGGAAGATGCAGTCGGATGTCTGGGGTACAGTTAACGCGGATGGTTCGATCGCCCACATCGCAGGTGGCAACTTTGCTCAAAGCGCCATCACGATTAACGGTTGGCTGCGTGACTTCCTGTGGGCACAAGCAACTCAGGTGATTACTTCCTACGGTTCGGCTCTGTCGGCTTATGGATTAATGTTCCTGGGCGCTCACTTTGTTTGGGCCTTCAGCCTCATGTTCCTCTTCAGTGGTCGCGGCTACTGGCAGGAGTTGATTGAGTCGATCGTTTGGGCTCACAATAAGCTGAAGGTTGCTCCATCTATCCAGCCCCGTGCACTGAGCATTATTCAGGGTCGGGCTGTTGGAGTGGCTCACTATCTCTTAGGAGGAATTGCTACAACCTGGGCATTCTTCCTGGCTCGAACACTTGCACTTGGCTAAAGCGCGAGGAGAACAACTTAAGTTATGGCAACTAAATTCCCAAAATTTAGCCAGGACCTCGCACAAGATCCAACAACTCGTCGGATCTGGTACGGGATTGCCACAGCCCACGATTTTGAAAGCCATGACGGCATGACGGAAGAGAATCTTTATCAAAAGATTTTTGCTTCCCACTTTGGTCACATTGCCATCATCTTTCTGTGGACTTCTGGCCTTCTGTTCCACGTAGCGTGGCAGGGCAACTTTGAAGCGTGGACGAAAGATCCACTAAATACCCGTCCCATCGCCCACGCGATTTGGGATCCTCAATTCGGTAAAGCGGCGGTAGAAGCGTTCACCCAGGCAGGTGCTTCTTACCCCGTGGATATCTCCTACTCCGGTGTTTACCACTGGTGGTACACCCAGGGAATGCGGACTGCTGGTGATCTGTACAGTGGAGCCATCTTCCTGTTGATCCTGTCTGCTCTCTTCCTGTTCGCTGGTTGGTTACACCTGCAACCCAAGTTCCGTCCCAGTCTGGCCTGGTTCAAGAACGCTGAGTCTCGCCTCAATCACCACCTGGCTGGTCTGTTTGGGGTTAGCTCTCTGGCCTGGGCTGGACACCTGATCCATGTGGCAATTCCTGAGTCCCGGGGTCAGCATGTTGGCTGGGATAATTTCCTGACCACGCCTCCTCACCCCGCTGGGTTAGCTCCCTTCTTTACGGGTAACTGGGGGGTCTATGCCCAAAATCCCGACACGGCTCAGCATGTGTTTGGAACTTCTCAAGGCGCTGGTACTGCAATTCTGACGTTCCTTGGCGGCTTCCATCCGCAAACCCAGTCTCTCTGGTTGACGGATATGGCCCACCACCACCTGGCGATCGCAGTCCTGTTCATCGTGGCGGGTCACATGTACCGCACGAACTTCGGGATCGGTCACAGCATCAAGGAAATGATGGATGCCAAGACCTTCTTCGGGAAGCCTGTTGAAGGGCCATTCAATATGCCCCACCAAGGCATTTACGAAACCTACAACAACTCCCTCCACTTCCAGCTGGGCTGGCACCTGGCTTGCCTGGGTGTGATCACCTCGCTGGTCGCTCAACACATGTACTCGCTGCCTCCATACGCTTTCATGGCGCAGGACTATACAACTCAGGCAGCGTTGTACACCCATCACCAGTACATTGCTGGATTCCTGATGGTTGGTGCCTTTGCTCACGGCGCTATTTTCTGGGTACGTGACTACGATCCAGAGCAAAACAAAGGCAATGTGCTGGCCCGGATGCTGGAGCACAAGGAAGCCCTGATCTCTCACTTGAGCTGGGTTTCCTTATTCCTCGGCTTCCATACTCTGGGCTTGTATGTTCACAACGATGTTGTGGTGGCCTTTGGTACTCCTGAAAAGCAAATCCTGGTTGAGCCGGTCTTTGCTCAGTTCATCCAGGCTGCTCATGGGAAGCTGCTCTATGGCATGGACACCCTGTTGTCTAACCCTGACAGCATTGCTACCACCGCTTGGCCTAACTATGGCAACGTCTGGCTACCCGGTTGGTTGGATGCCATCAACAGCGGTACCAACTCTCTGTTCTTGACCATTGGCCCTGGCGACTTCCTGGTTCACCACGCGATCGCGCTCGGCCTCCACGTCACCACCTTGATTCTCGTCAAAGGTGCTCTGGATGCTCGTGGTTCCAAGCTGATGCCCGATAAGAAGGACTTCGGTTATGCCTTCCCTTGCGATGGCCCCGGTCGTGGCGGTACTTGCGACATCTCCGCTTGGGATGCTGCTTACCTGTCTATCTTCTGGATGCTGAATACGATCGCCTGGGTTACCTTCTACTGGCACTGGAAGCACCTGGCTGTTTGGTCTGGTAACGTCGCTCAGTTCAACGAAAGTTCGACCTACCTGATGGGCTGGTTCCGTGATTATCTGTGGCTGTACTCCGGCCCATTAATCAACGGCTACAACCCCTATGGTGTAAACAACTTGTCAATCTGGGCATGGATCTTCCTGTTTGCTCACTTCGTCTGGGCACTGAGCTTCATGTTCCTGATCTCCTGGAGAGGTTACTGGCAAGAACTGATCGAAACGCTGGTTTGGGCGCACGAGCGCACTCCTCTGGCTAACCTGGTTCGCTGGAAGGATAAGCCCGTTGCTCTCTCCATCGTTCAGGCCCGATTGGTAGGTGTGGCTCACTTTGCAGTTGGCTTCATCTTTACCTACGCTGCCTTTGTGATTGCCTCAACAGCCGCGAAATTTGGCTAGCGCTAAGTTCGTGCCTGTAGGCGGATAAAACAAAATCCCTCACTTTCATGTGGGGGATTTTTTATATGGAAAAAATAGCTGAGCTTTGTCGCTCAACGTGATTCCGAAAAAATTGCCGTGGAAGTTAAGAGGTTTACGAATCCCCCTGCCATCTCCGAACTTCATACGGCTGTTGGTCAATATCTCAACTATCGGCTGTTCGTTAGCGAACCATACAGGCTTTCCGATCGCGATCGGAACCCGGTTCCTGCCAGGAATAGGCGAAATGACTCACAGACGTAATATTGGGAGCCAGATCTCGCAACACACTCATTTGGGTTTCTAGAGGCGGGCGATTACCGATCGATTGTTGCCAGATACCCGCCAGCACAGGTTTCACCTCTGTTCCCGGAGGAGCCTTGCTGAGTACTTTCTGAATTTGCTGCATAATGCAACTGGTATTCCCACACACGCCATAGGCCATCGGGTGCCATTCCGCAGAAGTGGGAAACCGATCCCACAATTGCAACCGGGAATCATAGCCCTGACCCACCACGGCGTTGCCTTCTGGAAAAAAGACCAGCCCGATGGATGGACTCTGACTCCGCGCTGTATTAACTGCATGGTTGACAAAATCGATCACTCCTTGAGCGGCATGAGCAACGGTCAGTCGCCACAATTCTGATTGCAAGACCATCGCTTGCTTAGCTGCTGGCAGGGTAGCAGGTAGGCTAGAGGTATCCACACCCTGCCATTGAGGCATCTGGGCCTTGAGGCTGTTCGTTTGCTGCAGATCGTCTGCCTTCAAGGAACCTTGTTGGAGAAAGCGACGCAAGAGTTCTACCGCATTGATGGAACGTGCCCGCTGAAATAAAGTCTGTTGAGAGGCATCTCCGTAAATCCATAAGTCCTGTACTCTAGTGGCCACTGAGGCGGCTCCATTACCCCGTGGATAACGGATGTAGTCGAATAGTACACCATCCGGTTTCCGCTGCAACACCGCCCCAATCAGATCACTGTAGTCCTGGCGTACCTGGGGACTGTAAGGATCTACAAATGCCTCATCTGGATTTCTCAGGCCCCAATCCGTACTCAAGCCAGCGACGATGTTAGCGGTCAGACTCGTTTGTCCCCAACCATTGCGGGCCAGCGTTTGCTGGCGATCGTACCGTCGTGCATAGTTGGCACCAAAATTCATGCCAAATAGCCAGGAATAGACTTTTAAGCCCCGTTCATGCCCTTTCCGAATGGCAAGCGCCAGCAGGTCAACATTATCTGCACCAGAGCCGGACAGAGTAGAGAGCCAGGGGGTGGGATTTTGGTTGGCTGGCAGCAACACCCGACTGTTGTAAAACGTTTCAATGTAAACCTGGTTATAGCCCCGGTCAACAATCCGATCGAGCACACTTTCTAAAACACCCGGTCGGGTATCGCAGGGGTAGAGGCGAATCCAGATGGCTTGATTTTGAGGCCAGGTAGTGCGGCGGCAGCGCTGCAGGCGTTCTCCATGCTGGGCAATGATTGTGTTGTATTTCTTCTGAGCCTCCTGGTTCCCTTTCAGGGCTTCTTGCCGAGTTTTTTCTTTCTGGGCGATCGCTTCAGGAAATTGCTGACAGTAAGGTGTGAAATCGGACTGAGCCGCATACCCCGGTACAGCTTGCAGGAACCAAATCGGACTGGCCGCGGTAATGGTCAATAAGCTGCCCAGGATGGAGGAAACAACACCGGACAAGCTGTGGGAGCTTGCGTGGGTAGAGGGGGGTTTGGGAATTGGCTCAGAGCAAACAGAACTGTCGAAGGTCATTAGACAGAAGGATAAAAAGAGATGCTAGCTGCCCTAATAAACTAATGCAGGATCGAAAACTTGAAACAAAAATTTGATCCTGTTTAGCCCAACCAGCCTCTCAGACGTTCCGCAATTTGGGGCCGACGCAGCTTCCGCATGGCTTTACTTTGAATCTGTCTGACTCGTTCACGGGAGAGGTTAAACAGTCCTCCCACCTCTTCCAGAGTGCAGGGTTTATTGGAACTGAGGCCGTAGCGCAAGCTAATGATGTCCTTCTCCCGCTCGGTCAACACATCCCCTAGCACGTCCCAGATTTCCTGACGCAGCATGGTTTCACTCATTTGAGCTTCCGGAGAACGGGTTTCTGCGTCTTCCAACAGATCCACTAATTCCGTATCCTCATCCTTGCCGATGCGGTAGTTGAGGGAGAGCGATCGCCGATGTAGTTGCTGCAGGGTTCTCAGTTGTTCGGGGGTCGTTTCTAACGCCTCTGCCAATTCCAATTCAGTAGGATTGCGATGCAGATCTCGCTTGAGTTCCCGTTGCGCCGATTTCAGCTTATTCAGTTTCTCAACAATATGCACCGGGAGCCGAATCGTTCGCGAATCATTGGCGATCGTGCGGGTAATCCCCTGACGAATCCACCAGTAGGCATAGGTCGAAAACTTATAGCCTTTGTCTGGGTCAAATTTCTCTGCGGCCCGGTTTAACCCCAGTGCCCCTTCTTGAATCAAATCCAGGAAAGGCACCCCCCGGTTTAAGTACCGTTTCGCAATAGAAACCACCAATCGGAGATTTGATCGAATCATTTTGCGCTTAGCCACCCGGCTGCGATGCAGTTGATGTTCTAACTGCCGCTCGGTCATACCTGTGGCAGCGGCCAACTCGGCTTTGCTAGGTAGATGGCCCAAGTCTTGAGCGAGCTGCGATCGTAATTCCTCTATCTCATAGAGGTAGCGGATGCGCCGTGCCAGTTCTAATTCCTCATCTGGCCTCAGCAGCGGATAACGAGCCATTTCTTTAAAGAAAGCTCCCACGGAATCATCTGCCAGAGTTTTACTATACCCGGAGGGACGTTCATCCGAGAGAGAGTCCCCTTCTACCTTGACTGCCACCAGTTCATCATCCGAAGGCTCTCCTCCGAGTTCTAGAGCATCCGTAAGACCCAGAACCTCTGAGTTAAGAGCGGTATCTGTCAAGTCCCCTTCTGCGAGTTGTTCCAGTGATTCCATCAGTTCAGCATCTGATAGGGGTTCCAACTCCGCTAGCTCAAGGTGGCTTGTATTGTGATTTTGGGGATGAGACATTTCCTGGTACATAGCTTTATCAAATATGAGGACAGCAAACCATTCGCCCTGTTATCAAAACAATTCATCCAATTACTGATGTGAGCCAGGTATCTGCCTATATTAACGAGATGGGCTGCGAAACACCTCAAACCAATGACAGAAACTGACCGAAGCCAACAAGCGCTCCTCTGTACCCCTCAAGGTTCAGAAAACTTCTTATTTAGTTAAACTAGCGGAACTTTGTCCATAGATTGTTCATATCGCTACAAATGGTGGTTATGGCCAAGATTTCAGAGTAAATTTAGATTTGCCTCCACAGGGAGTCATTGCAAGTCTGTTCATGAGCAGAAAATCCGATGGGCTGATTGGTATGTCTGTGTGTGCTGATCCCTATATGAAGATTCGGCTCACCCCAGAGACAGTGAATATTTAGCGGTGCTATCTTTAATTTAATCGGGGAATACTTGGCATAGACGTTAGTGTCCTGCTGTAAGTTTCAATGGGTGAACGGGTGTTGCCTATCTTGACTATTTGAAACAGAGGACGCATACTGCGAAAGGCTAAGCTTCTGCGCGGTTAAGTCTTTCATTCTCGATTAGTTTAGTCACTTAAGCTCCTTCACCATATTCAGCACTCCCTTACCCCTACTGATTCATCATGAAGACCCAACCAGAACATCTGCAATTCCCGGTCGGTAGCCGTCAACTGATGCACTCCATCAACTCAGGCTCGACACAGCAGGAGGGAAGAGTAGGTGTTTTGACTTCTAACTTATCTGAGATTGTGACAGACTTGCGGGAGTCCTTACCTGCCGATCTCAGTCCAAACAAAAGGGCGGTGGTTAATCGATTGATTACGCTGTGGGCTGAAGGCGCATTAGGCTAACGCTTTTCCAGTTACCAGAGACGAAGGTTTAAAAATCTTAAGTTCCAGGGTAGGTTGAATTTTCAACCTATTCTTTGGTGTTTTTAACAATTTTGCAGGAAGAGTTGTTTAAACCAGGGCAAAAGTCGGCAATATTAAAGTTAGTCACTGGCAACTGGTAGTCCTTTAGATATTTTTCTCTAAAATAGATTTACCTTTCCAGGGGCTGCTGATTCTGGGAGCGATCGCCTGCTTTACGAAAATTCGCCGGGTTCCCTACATATTTTTGGTGTGATTTCAGGACAATTCTGAATTGGATGTGATTCTAGTGGTGTTCCCCATCGTGGCAAACCTATGGACTCTGGCTCCATCCTATCTGTGCCTCCCTCTCAAATGACGAGTGACCCGTCTCTGCAAAAACTTCAAGCGCTAATTCAATTAGTCACAGAATCCAAGACTGACGACTTTTTTGAACTTGCAAAACTGGCTGGGTTGCGGCCCAAGGAAGATTTTTCGGGGGCCGATTTGAAGTGGGTGGACTTGCGATCGGCCCAACTTGCCAAAGCTAATTTCATTAACACCAATCTTTCTGGGGCAAACCTGACCAATGTGAACTTAGAAGAAGCCAGGATGATTGGTGCTCAACTAATGTCAGCCACACTGACGGGAGCAAATCTGGACTATGCCAAATTAGTCAATAGCAATTTGCTGGGAGCAAATCTGATTGGGGCTTCACTCAGTAGTGCTGACCTGACCCGTGCCAATTTGACTCAGGCTGATCTGAGCCATGTAGATTTAGGACGGGCAAACCTGACCGCAGCGATATTAGAACGGGCAAATTTAGGGGAAGCCAACCTCAGCCATGCCAACTTGCAACGGGCTGATCTGACCAGGGCTGACCTGAGCGGTGCCAGTTTCTACGGTGCAGATTTAAGTAACTGTGATTTGCGCTGGGCTAACTTAAGTGCGACGAATCTGGTAGGTGCGACGCTCAGAAGAGCCATATTTGCAGAAAATCCTGGGATCTCCAGAGAAGAGGCTTTAGTGCTTCAGCGAAGAGGGGCAATCTTTTACCTGTATTAAGGCCGATCGAGCGGTAAGCGGGAGAGCGGGAGGGTAAACCAAAACTGGGAGCCGCGTCCAGGCTGACTATGAACGCCTATTTTTCCACCATGAGCGCTAATAATTTGTTGACAGCGGTGAAGTCCCAATCCGATCCCTGTTAAATGCCGATTATCCAATCCGCGTACATACAGTTGAAACAGGCGATCGCATTGATCGGGTCGCAGTCCTTCTCCATCATCCTCAACGGTGCAGTAAAGAAAGGGGGTATTGTGCCTGTTACAGCGGTGATGGGTATCCTCGGCAGGCTTGATCTCAATTGCATTCAGGATCACGGTGCGTCCAGGCGGATTGTGTTGCATCGCGTTCAACAATAACTGCTCGAATACCTGCTGAAGTTTGATGGGATCGACCGTTACAGGGGGCAAAGCAGGGGAAATCTGGTTGATCACAGTGGAGCGATTTTTAGTCAGTTTGCAGGCCAGCGCAGCCAGCGCATTTTCTACTAGATGATGCAGATATACAGGTTGATAGCTACAGGGGAGAGGAGGTTTCGTATCCGTGTGGTTTTCCATGAGGGAACTGAGTAAAGTCAGTTGCCGATCGCTACTTTCAATCATGCGATCCAGCATCGATCGCGGAACGGATACCATCTCATCTCCCTTATCCCGTAAGTGATTGAGTACCATCAACATACCCTGGACAGGGGTACGCAGATCATGGGTCACAGCATGGAGCAGGACATCTTTCACCTGGTTGAGACTTTGTAACTCCTGCATTCGCTGCTGCAGTTCCAGGGTACGTTCTTCCACCTGGCACTCCAAATTGGTCGCCATTGCTCTCAGTTGCTGATACAGTTGTCCCTGTTGAATGGCAATTTCCACTTGCGTGCCTAACCGCTTCAACAATTCCACCTCAAAAGGCTGCCATCGTCGAGGCGCAGAGCATTGATTGACAATTAAAACTCCGAAGAGATCACCATTCAGCAGGATTGGTACGCCCATTCCTGCCTTTACCTGACAGCGTTGATAGTGCTCCTGAAGGAATGGAGTTTGGGCGATTTCGCGAATGTCATTCACGGCCAGCACCGCATCGGATGTAAATAATTCCCGAATAATGGTTGCCGATCGGCTATCCACTTCCCAGCCCAGCATTGATTTCCACTGGGGATCCACTGATTCCGCGATTGTCCGACATCCACCCTCCGGATCCAGGTAGGCCACAAATACCCGATCGCTCTTTAAGAACTGGCGCACCTCTGCAACGGTGGTCTGCAAGATTTCTTCCAGATTCAGAGAACTGCGAATCCGTAATGCAATTTCAGCCATCAGACGATCGCGATTCGCCGCCAGCTGCAGTTGAGCTTCAGCTTGTTTCCGTTCTGTAATGTCGTAAGCGGTAGCCAGGGCAGCGGGTTGTCCATTCAAGCAAGCTGTGCCTCCCGTGACATCCACCCAGCGTTCTTCTCCATTTTTCGTCACAATCTTGATTTCATAGCGGCGAGGAACTGACTCCCCTCGCTGCCGTGCTAATCCCCGTTGTCGCACCAGATCACGGTAATCGGGATGAGCCAGTTCCCAAAAAGGCATTTGCAGTAATTCTTCATAAGAGTAGCCAGTAATCTGCTCTGTTGCTGGATTCACGTAACGGAGGTGATTCCCCTGATAGATTAAAAAAGCACAGGAAGCCGTTTCTGCAACGACTCTGAAGCGGGCTTCACTCTGTTGCAAGGCGGCTTCGGCTTGTTTGCGTTCAGTAATGTCTTCAAAAATGAGTCCTACACATTGATTGGGAAGGGGAAAGGCTTTACTGGTACAAATGCGAGCAGGATTGGGACGATCGCCAAAACACATTTCACCTAAATCTCGTACCTGTCCGGACTGAATCACCTCTGCATATAACTTGGGAAAAGCGGTGTCTAGCAGCTCAGGAAAAACGGTTGCCATATTCTGGCCGATTAAAGCCTGTCGTTCTGCCGTTACTTGTAAGATTTCACAGGCCGCAGGGTTACATTCAATCAGCGTGAAACTGGTGAGATCCTCCAGGTTTTGCAACTGCCAGACGAGAATTCCCAGTTGCATCCGTTGAACAATATCCCCGTACAGAGTGACGCTTTCCTGAGCCTGTTTGAGTTGGGTAATGTCTTCGGCCACCGCGATCGTGTATTTTGGATCGCCATTGGAGTGACGCACCAGGGAATTGGTCAAGCGCACCCAGCGTAGTTCTCCATCCTTGCGAATGTGGCGCTTGTCAATTTGATACGAGTCACGATTTCCCGCAATCATTTCACTAAACAGTTCGTTATCCACCGCCAAATCATCGGGATGGGTAAATTCGGCAAACCTCATCTGAGTTAGCTCTTCACGGGTGTAACCCAGCATGGTCTGGAGCGCCGGATTACTTTCAACGATCGTGCCGTCTAAACTATCCAGCCCAATGCCGATCGCGGCTCCAGCAAAAATGTGCCGAAACTTTTCCTCATCCAATTTGCATTTCAGGATGAACGTATGCAAGAGCCAGGCTGCTACGGCCAGACTTCCCAGCACCAGGGCCAGAAGCAAGGTTGGCAACAGCCAGCGATCGTCAGGGGAGTGAGTTAGATGGGAGTGCGTGATCAGGTAAGCAGTGGCAGCACTGGAAATGATTGCAGAACCACCACAGACACCGGCGATCGCACCCAGAGTTAACCAGTATTGGGCCGTTAATCGAAGCTTCATATTTCTAGAGTGACGATTTACTATCCAGAGTGCTTCACCCACCTGGATGAGTGATGGAGATTGCTTTGGAATCACCCATTTGAGGGATTGCAAGAGATTCTGGATTCTGGATTTGCGATTTTGGCTGGGGAAACGGTGGATAGTCCATAGTGGCAGTGCATTTTGGATTGTAAAGGAATCAAGAATCTGAGGAATCAGGGGAACTCTAGGAACCAGATAAAACTCCTCTTGTTTAGCTTGGGTGCGACCTTCAACTCTTTTGCAAATACTTCCAGGAGGCAAACCTTGGTTCTTAATTCATCTGTCTTTTCCATGTTCAACAAAAGTACCTTAGCCGTTACCAGTCTGGCGTTGATGACTGCGATCGCGGCTCCCCTGCAGGCTGCAATCGTCCGATCTGAGGCTATTCGTTCAGATTCATTGGTCACTATAGGAACGGAGCACTCCAGCTCGGTCAATCATTTCAGTCGCACCAGTTCGTCAAAATGGTTGATGGCCGATAAGGATGATAAGGATGACAAAAAACGACACAAGCGCGATCGGGATGAGTGGGAATATCGCAGCAACCGGGTTGACTTGAATCGGGCGAAGAACCTGGCTCGTCAAGCGGCAGAAGCGGCCAATGGAGGGATTCGGGTCTACCGAGCAGA
>JBBIQC010000046.1:0-14951 GCA_037442585.1 Oscillatoriales cyanobacterium bin_317 | reverse complement strand
GATACGCTGGAATGTGTTATGGGCCTTGTTCCTTTTCGAGATTGGTCTGGGTTGGCGGTAACAGGGGGAGGGTGAAGTAGAAGGTGCTACCTGCGCCCAACTCGCTCTCTGCCCAGATGCGTCCTTCGTGTTGTTGCACGATACTACGGCAGATTGCTAGTCCCAGTCCTGTGCCTTCATGGTTACGAGAGTCGGAAGAGTCTACTTGCTGGAAGCGTTCAAAAATCGTCTCTAGCTGGTCAGCGGGAATACCACGGCCGCGATCGTGGACGGAGAAGAGGAGGAAGGGAGTGGAGGGGTAAAGGGGGTGATGGGATGATGCAGTGATCGGCGGAAGCGGCTTCATCGACTCATCCAATCGCTCACTCATCGACTCATCCACTTCCCTGCCCCCCAAGCCTTGCTCTCCGATCCCCAACTCCGCCTTCAGCCACACCGCACTTCCCGGTTCAGAAAACTTAATCGCATTGCTGAGGAGGTTGGTGAGGGTTTGCACGATGCGATCGCGATCGGCCCATACCTGGATGGGAAGGCTGGCAACGGACAGCGTGACTCCAGCAGTGTTGGCGAGCGGTTGTACGATATCAACGGCAGTGGTGATCAGATCACTGACATTACAGAGTTCTTTTTCCATCTTGACTCTGCCAGATTTAATTCGCTCAATGTCGAGAATGTCATTAATCAGGTGGACTAAGCGATCGGTGCTTTCGGTGGCAATGTGTAGCATCCGTTTGCCCTGTTCAGAGTCGGCTTTGAGTAAACCGCTGGCTAGCATTCCCAGGGAACCGTGAATGGAGGTGAGGGGCGTGCGAAGTTCATGGCTGACCATCGAGACAAACTCATCCTTCATGCGATCGATTTGCTTGCGTTCGGTAATGTCTTGCAGAAAGACGGTAAATAGAATTTCTTTACCCAGGATCAGTTTAGAGATGGAGGCTTCTGCGGGAAATTCTGATCCATCTTTGCGGCGACCAGAGATCTCGCAGCGATCGCCAATCCGGTAGGACTGGATGGCTGGTTCGGCAAAGGTTTGAATATGCTGGTGGTAAATTTGAGTGGCCTGCGCGGGTAAAAGAATATCCAGGGGTTGACCTAAAACTTCTGAGGCTGCATAGCCAAAGATCTTTTCTGCCCCCTGGTTGAATAAGGTAATGCGCTGCTGGGTGTCGATCGAAATAATGGCACTGTCAGCAATATCCAGAATGCCAGCAAAGCGGGCCTGGGAAATTTGCAGGGCCTCCTGGGTATGCTTGCGTTCTTCTAATTCGTGTTGCAGGGATTCGTTGACTTTCAGCAACTCGGCGGTGCGTTCAGCAACTCTCAGTTCCAGGTCATCCATTGATTTCTGCAATAAAGCTTGAGTGTGTTGATGGCTGCCCTGCGTGTGCTGAATCAGGTAGAAAAGCCCGATCAGAATGCCGATATTGATACTCAAACTCAATAGGGTCAGGGGTACAGAAATGGAGCAATTCAGCCAGTGAGCCAGAAACAGGTTAGAAAGCAGCGTGTTCAGGACGATTCCTGAGAGTGCGATCGCAAATCTTGTCATCAACATTCTGGTTGCCAACGTTTCCATACCAGACCAGCCAACGCGATTACAGGTTGCCCTCCAGCACGGATGAGTAGATTTCAGGATGAGGCAAAGTCTGCTCCGAATCATCCAGGCTCCGGAGCAGACGCATACGTTCCAGGCGATTCATAATCCGGTGTACCAGATCCGGGCCAGCAATGGGTTTGGTGATGAAGTCATCAGCTCCAGCCGCAAACACCTGATTTACAGTGTCGGGATCTGTGTGGGCGGTGAGAATCACAATCGGTAAGGCACTCCACCGGGGAGCATTGCGCACGACCTGACACAGTTCAGTTCCGCTAATGGCCGGCATTTCAATATCCAGAAGGACCAGATCGGGAGCAGTGGCCTCCAGTACGTCCCAGAATTGAGTCGGATCGGCCAGGGTGGTGACTTTCAAGCCCCAGGGTTCGAGGAGCGATCGCAACAGGGCCAACAGTTTCAGATCATCATCGACCACCAGAATGCTGGTTTTGGTGCGATCGGCTTGATGCAAGACTTGAGTGACCACTTCAAACACTTGAGCCGGAGTGGCTGATTTAGTTAAGTAGGCGCGTCCTCCCATGCGAGCAAACTCTAGCCGCTCTTCTAAATTATCCTGCCAGGTGAAAATAATAGCCGGAATGGCAGGGGTGCGCTGGCTCAACTCAGTGACCCAGGAAAGAATACTGGCAGGACTTGCAGTAATGGCTGGATCGAGCAGCACAACATCCGGTGGATTTTGTTGCACCTGTTTTTGAGCCTCAGTCAGATCCGTAGCCAATTCAACCTGAAGTCCCCAGTACGTGGCTTCTGCCTTCAGGGTTGTCTCGATCGCACGATCGCAATCCACAATCAACAGGCAGGGAAGATAGCCGGTGTCAGGATCCACAGTTTTGGACAGTAAGTGGGTGGGTGGGGCTTCGATCACCGTGGGCTGTGAGGTGGACGGAGAAGCGAGGGATTGACCATTTGACTTGGGATGGGAATTGGAGGCTGGCAGGGTTGGCGATCGGTCAACCTGGTGCCGGAGAGCTACGGCCCATTGCTGTAATTGCAAGGCCTGGGCATGATCGAGGGGAGACTCTTGTTGCAGGCATTGCTCAATCTGCCGTGCCAGTTGAGATGCTTCAGGAAACCCAAACGTTCCCAGGGAACCCGCGAGGGAATGGGCATCCTGTCTGGCTTGCTGCCCCTGTTCTGCTGTTAATTCGTGGCGGAGCAGGGCGATCGCAGCCTGTTCCAGCACAGCAATTTGTTCCTGCACTCGTTCTTTAAACCGATACCAGACAGCGTTTACCTGGGCGATCGCTCGTTGTTGGGTGGAAGGAGCGGTAGCTCCAGAGTTACGGGTAGAATGCAAATTTTCATCGGCTGGCAGAGCCTTCAGCCGATAACCGATTCCGTACACCGTTTCAATCAAATCACCGGGTGCTCCAGCCGCCTTCAGCTTTTGCCGCAGTCCTTTAATATGGGTGCGTACAGCCTCTTCCCCAGGCGTTTCTTCATAGGCCCAAAGATGCTCTAGAATTACGCCACAACTAAACACTCGGCGGCTATTTCGCAGGAACAGTTCCAGCAGCGCATACTCTTTGGGCGTGAGTAACAAAGGCTGATCGTTGTAGGTGACTTCGCAACTGCTCGGATCTAGTTGTAAAAGTCCCCACTCCAAGACGGGCTGGGAACTGATAGTGCCTCGACGCAATAAGGCCCGCACACGAGCGACTAATTCTTCCTCATCAAAGGGCTTGACTACATAATCGTCGGCCCCAGCATCCAGCCCGATCGCCTTTTCATGACAGCTATCATGATCGGTCAGCAGCAGAATGGGAGTGTGCAGTCCCCTGGCGCGAATGCGACGGCAAAGGCTAACCCCATCCACGTCTGGAGCGGCCACATCTAATAACATCAGGTCATAGTTAAACGTTTTGATTAAATCCCAGGCGGTTTCTCCATTCACAGCGATTTCAACAACGTGGTTTTGATGAGTGAGGATAGGGACTAGAGCCCGAGCCGTTAACTCGTCATCCTCGACAATTAAAATCCTCATAAAGCCTTGGTTCCAGAGGACTGCATGAATCATTTAGGATGAAACCTGGCCTCGTAGCTTCATCCATCCTGATCATAGGAAGGGAGGCTTTACTCTAGTAATCTAGCGACACAAATATAAAAGCTTATTTGCAAATGTTTTTGAATTTAGGTAGGGGCCGACTATACACTCATATTAGGTTAAGTATTTCTCGTAGGGCAAACTACGTGAACCAGGGTAGAGTTCATCTCGTTTGCGACCAATTTGAGGAAATTGAGCAATCCGCTGAAGGTTTGCATCAACAGATCACCGTAGACGAGTTGCATGAATACGCCAGGGAAAAAGTTCAGGAAGCCACGCCCACCATGCAGCCCGAAATTTATGCGGTGCGGGAGGGTTATAAGATTTTGCTGGCTCGTGCCCCGCAAGGTGATCCAAAGCTGGTTTTTCGCAAAGAATTCGATGCCCATGCCCGACTGAAGCGAGACAAACTCTTGCCAATTGACCAGTGAGCATTCAAGTTTCGCGGGCAACAGTTGGGGCTGTCGCTCGAAGTCGCAAACCGAATTGAAGCCGAAGTTTATCAGTTCAGAGCGAGCTTTTTCGGAATTGCTGGCGATCGCTAAAGGCACACTGCGACGGAGCGTTTCCTGCAAAAAATCGCTGGCGGGTTGTTCGGGTACGGGGGCAAATAATTGCAGTTGCTCGGTCAGCGTGAGATTGAAGGCTTGAATGGCCCCTGCTAAGGTGAAGTCGCTGTAGGCCATATAGGATATCGAGAACCTGTTTGATTAAGCAATGCGGATGGCGAGACTCGAACTCGCAAGGCAAAGCCACACGCCCCTCAAACGTGCGCGTATACCAATTCCGCCACATCCGCGCCTGGGAGACTGCTCACTGTTGGGTGTATCCACTGAGGGAAAATGTGGATGACAGAAGAGCCTCATTTAGCATAGCAAAAAGCGCGATCGCTGCAGAGAGTAAATAAACATTAATCTCCTCACAAGTTCCTCATGATTCCTTGGCAAGCTAGAAGATGAAGCCTAAAACTTGCTTATGTTAGCCCGTTACCATCCCTCTCAAACTCCGGCTCCCCTGCGAAAAATTGCCCAGTTCTTCCGGCTGTTAGGTTGGGTAGGGTTCTGGTTGCAACTGGTGCTGGCCTTCCTGGCGGCGATCGCCCTGTTATTTGCCATCTCCGGGCGATCGTTCAGCCCCGATCCCTATGTGGCAACCGGCGTAGGCATCTTCTGGGGCATCTGTGGCGTGGTGCTGCTGGTCGTGGGGATTTTATTTGAGGTGCGGTACATTCGCATTGCCAGAGGCTTGAATCATGAACCGGGGGCCGTCCTCCACCCCCATAAAGCCCACACGATTCGCCTGTTGCGGTTGGGAGTTCTGGTGGGATTCATTGGGATGCTGGTGGCACTGCTGGGGTCAGGAGCCAGTGTGACGGTACTGCTGGCCAAAACCGTTTCCCAGCCGCCAGGAGTGGCGATCGTCGATCCCAACAAAATTGTCCGGGCGCTGGATGTGTTTGTAGTGCTGGCGAACCTGACCTTGATTGCCGCTCACCTGGCTGGAACTGTGATCGCCTTCTGGCTGCTGGATCGGGTACATCACTACCAGCATCCCATTGTTCTGCACGCGAGTTTGGAGTCCTGACGGTCATGAAGCAACTCCCTGAACGAGTTTCTCCTCGAGAACCAATCCAGATTGGGAATGGTCGTTCTCAGCCAACTCCTCGATCGCGCCCCAGGTTACCGCTCAAATGGTTACTGTATGTGGGGTTGGGAGTGGGAGCGATCGGCTTGTCGATTTTGTTGCTGCGTCCGGCTCCCCTGCGGGTGGATATGGGAACGGTACAGCGGGGCACATTGCAGGTGACAGTAGATGCGGAAGGAAAAACGCGGGTACGCGATCGCTTCGTGATTGCGGCAGGCACAGCAGGCCATCTCGATCGGATTACCCTAAATGAAGGCGATCCGGTGAAACCGGGAATGGTGGTTGCCCGAATTGATCCGTTGCCGCTGAATGCTTCGATTCAACAGGCTCTGGGCCGCTTATCGGAATGGAAGGCGCAACGGGCGGGAGTGGCCACTCAGCGACCAAAAGCTGAAACGTTGCAACAGGCTGAAACGCAAATTGAGGCGGCTCAGGCACGGCAGCGGCAGGCAGAAGCACGGGTGGCAGAAGCACGGGCGGCTTTACAACAAGCCCAACGCGATCGCCAGCGGGCACAGGATCTGTTCACTGCAGGGGCAATTTCCCGACAGGCACGCGAATCTGCCGAACTGAATGAAACCACAAAAGCCAGAGATCTCGATGCGACCATATTGGCAGCCAATGCGGAAGCCTCGGCGGTGGATGTGGCGAGGGCACAACTGGCCGTTTTGCAGAAACAACAGACTGACCCAGATTACCTGCTGCGTGTGTATGAGGCCCGGATTGCCAGTACCGAGGCAGAATTGTCCCAATTGCGGGATGAAGCCAACCGCACCGACGTTCGTTCTCCGGTGGCGGGACGAGTGCTACGAGTGTTGCAGAAAAGCGCTCAGTTTGTCAGTAATGGTACGCCGCTGCTGGAAATTGGCGATGCCTCGAAACAGGAACTGGTGATTGATGTGCTGTCTAACGATGCGCTGAAAATTCGTCCGGGCGATCGTATTCTGATCGACGTAGGCCGGGATACTCCACCCATTCAGGCGAAAGTACAGCGGGTAGAACCTTCTGCATTCACCAAAGTTTCGGCTCTGGGGGTGGAAGAACAGCGGGTAAATGTGATTGGAGATTTCATCAATCCAGCACCAGAGTTTGGAGATGCCTACCGGGTGGCTGCCCGAATTATTGTGTGGGAAGGAAAGAATGTGTTGAAAGCGCCTCTGAGTGCCCTCTTCCGCTGTCAGCAAACCGCCTGGTGTACGTTTGTGGTGATCAACGGCAGAGCACAACAACGCCCAGTGCAAATCGGCCAGCGCAGCGACTTTGAAGCCGAAATTCGCCAGGGCCTGCAACCCGGAGACACGGTGATTCTGCATCCCACCGAACAGATTAAGAACGGCGATCGGGTGACCTCGCGATGAGGGTTGCCAATGCTGAGTAATCCCGCTTGCTAGCTGTAAGGCTTCCAAGGACAGAGCGGGTAATGTTTCAGATTTGTTGTTTTCTATCATAAAGACTGCTTTGATGGAGGGGTTGAACAGGATCGCACCGAAAGCGATCGCCAGAGTGGGGCAATTTTAGCGTATGTGTTAGCCACCCATGAAGATGAAGCATTTGTTCTACTCAAAGCCTTGTTAGAACCCTTTGGAATTATGCAGTTCTACACCGATGCTTGGGGAACCGATGAATGACATCTTGATCCGAGTCTTCATACTGTTGGCAAACCGCATACTCACAAGATTGAGCGCAAGCACTTAACCTTATGCACTAGAATCAAACGATTAGCTCGCAAAATGATCTGCTTCTCTAAGTCCATTCTGATGCACGACATTGTCATTAGGCGATTTATTAACCGTTATGAGTTTGGTTTATACATCTAACCTAAAACAATAAGTCTAGAACATGACTATCTCATGCAACTACCTAAATATTCAAAATTCCCAGAATTACAGATGCAATCAGAACGACGATCGCCACGCCAACAATCTGTTTAGCCTGCCGGTAAGCGGCGAACAAGATGCGATCGGCTTCCGCTTCGGCTTCGGTGGTAATCTGGTGATTCAGGCTGGCTCCTAAAAACTGGCGATCGTTCTCATTTAACTGTTCCTGATTATCTTCAGCCCACCGTTGAGCAGCTTCCAGATCCTCATCTCGCAATAAATGGATTTGATCCTGTTGGGAGTCCTGCCACGCTAATAAGGCAGAACCGTAAGGTCGCTGGCTTGCCAGCACTTCATTCAGCCACGTTTGATTAAACACGGAAGCATAGATGCGATTGCTGACCTGCAATTTGCCGTCGATCGGAGTAATCAGGCCAGACAGTCGCAATTCCAGGCGTTCGCGGCTATCCTCATGGGCTAAAGTCTTGCCTTGCAATACAGTTTGATAACATCCCAGAATGCGGTTGATTTGGTCTTCCTTTCTCAGCAGGCGATCGCGGATCGGCTTCAGGTGCGGCGGTTCATCTTGATACTCCCAATTATTCACAATGTATTTATTGACTAACCGTTCTACCCAGGCGGCTTCTGAATTGGCAGGAATGACAGGCTCAGACTGGATTAACTTACACAGCTTTTGAGTCAGAAAGGGATGGCCTCCCGTCCACTTCAGCACTTCCCGAAGGACTATATGAGGAGCATTGCTTTTTCCGCGTAGCCCCGGAGCCAGGACGTGATAGGCTTCTTTGAGTTGGAAGCCAGCCAGAGGAATTCCTTTACCGATGTTGAAAGGATTACGGCTGCGATCGCGAATTAACATGCTTGGGGAAGCTACTCCCAACAGTGTGAATGTAAGCCGTTGATAGGCCGAACTGTCAGCCCGCATGTTGTAGCACGTTCGGAGCAAACCAAAGAATTCATCAGTGGGAAAGTCCAGGCTCAAGACACTATCAATTTCATCAATGAATATGACAGTTGGGGCGATTGGCTCAATTTTAAGAATCTCATCAAAAAATTGCCCTAGCCGCAGTACGGGAGATAAAAAATCATAGCTTTTCCACCATGTTCTGACATCTAATTGCTTCACTAAGTTCAATCGACTTGATAGCACATAAGCAATTCCCGCATACCATTGCTCTGGTGTGACAGATCGATTACCCACTTCTGAAATATCTAGCGTCGCACATTTGTATCCTGCTGCCTGCAATTTTTGCATGGTTCGGACTCGCAAACTCGACTTTCCCATCTGTCGGGAATTAAGCACATAGCAGAATTCCCCAGATCTAAGAGCCTGAAGCAGGTCACGATCGCACTGACGGTTCACATAACTGGGTGCATCAGCAGGTAAGCTCCCTCCAACTTGATAATTACTCATTGCCTTCATGCTCCTGAATCAGGCGATCGCTAAAATATTGCTGATATAAACTATTCCGAATCCTGACCTGGTTTCTCTCTAGATGCACTAATCCCATGCTGTGTAGTTGGAAGGCTTGGATAGTGTTTAAGAGAATTGGCTCTGATCCTGCCACCACCTTCGTCATCGCCTTAACCAGTTCAGGATGCTCTTTGAGACACAGCAAATGTCGTCGTAGATGGGTCGCAAATGGCCCAGATTCTGTAGGAGCGAGTTCAATCACCTGATCCAATGTCAATTCCTGCTGCACTATCGCGTCCAGCACCAGCCTCACCAGATAGGGATGCCCGCCTACCAGTTGAGTGAGTTGTTCAATCTGATCGGCTTGCCAGTTGAATTGGTGCGCTTTAGCAAGTTCCCACACTTCCTCTGGACGGAACTCTCGCAGATTAATCGGAAAACCAACATTAAACGGGGATTGATTGCTATCCAGTGGTACGTAGACCTCCGTGGAATGTACCAGGATTAATCGGAACTTTTGCCAGATGCCGCGATTTTGTCCTTCCTCGTACCAGACTCGCAACAGGCTCAAAAAGTCAGTCGCTATATCCTCATGATGAAAGATCCGATCCACATCATCCAATCCCAGCACCAGATGTGAATCAATTGTTGGTAACAGGTACTCTTCAAAATAAACTCTACAGTTAATCTTGCTACCAAAAGTTTGCGTCCACAAATCCGTTACTTTATCTGGCAGTCCCAAATAATGGCTCACATATCTACAAAATACTTTTAGAAATTTGTCCAAACTCTCAAAATTGTCTTTGTCTAGCTCTTGAAGGTTTAGCTTGACTGTTCGATACTGCTTTTGTTCTACCTGCGTGAGAATCTTAGAAAGCAATAGAGTTTTTCCCATTTGCTGGGGTGCCTTAATACGAATTAGAGAGCCTGGTTGCAAAATAGTGTTATAACAGTTGTCTTCAATGGGTGAGCGCTTGACATAACACTCTGAAGCAGCGCTTTTAGAAACACCTGGTTCTGTTTGTCTACGGTATCCTGCTCGTTCCAGGTGATCTCGAATGTTACTTGCCCCTACCGTCCTCTCTTCAACATTAAGCAAACGATCCACCAACTTATAAAGGTGAGAGAGCGCCACTCGAACACCATTCGCGCTTCGGTTTAGGATATTGGCTATTTTGCTAGGACCATATCCGCATAACAGTGCACGCAGATACTCCTTCTCACCTGGGGTTAACAGTTCCTGCTTCACAGGAGCCAGATCACGATACAACCGATCCAGATCCCACTGTTCTCCAGCTTCTGAAAACATTTCATCTGATGAATCAGAACTTGATGTCATAAGAGTTTTTATTTTACTAACAGTTAACCTAATAAACTGGGCTGCAATTCCTAACAGGTGTTAGTTCACAGCTAATGGGTACCTCAACTAAGGTGTTCTTAGCATCGAAAGCATCCATTTCACGGTTAAGATGCGGTCTTCCCTGATGAGACTCGGTAGTCTACCAACTCTTTGCACCCCGATCGCACCCATGATGCTAATTCGTGACATCGTTCAACAGGCTCTCACCACGGGTTGTCTCACCGTTAGTGCAGAAGCTCAACTGCGCCACCTGCTGCAAAGCAAGTACGAGCGAGAAGACTTCCATGCCTTCATGACGCTGCAACAAGCTGTGATGGCTGGCACCGTCCGGCAAGAATCCCGTGAATTTGATCCACCCTGTAGATAGATCCTATTATGAATATTCAACTCTGTCCCGTCCAACAACAGGCTTTTGATACCTTAATTCAGCAGCGATCGCTGAACCGAATCTTTGAATTATTTAGTCCATCCGGCAACGGTTGTTCAAAGGTTCTGCAGCGACTACATCTGACACTGGGAGGAACGTTGTTGCAGATGAGAGATTTTGTCGATCGCTTGCAACAGAAACATCCCCTGGCCTTGGAAGAAACCTTTGAGCAAATGGTGATGACGGCCTTAACTCAGTATTCTGTTGTTCTGATTGATGACTTACATCTTCTCAATCAGATCGTTCTTTGTAGTCATGCCTATCCCCGCAGTGGCTTGTTGAATCTGGCCTTATTACGGTGCAGCAATTATGCAGAAGAAGCCGATAAAACGCTGGTTTTTGGCTATTGCAGCGACTATGGCTGCGGTTCTCCTTTGAGCCAGCGAGCCTATCAGGTGAAGATAGAACCTTTTGGAACAGCCGATTATGCTTTCTTTTGCCACTACTATCTAAATTCGTCGATCGCAGCGACCCTGAATTACGATCGCATCTTCCGCTTTGCCTCCAACCTGAATGGCTATCAACTCAAGAATTCTTGCCTACAACTGCGACAAGAAGCGACGTTAGATACCGATCAGTTTATTGAATATTTGCGATCGCGCTATCTGATCAGTAATGTGAATCTGGGTGAAGTGCAGACTGTTGACTTGAATGATTTGAAAGGCGTGGATGAAATCTTGCAAAGCCTGGAAGCCAATTTGATCTTGCCCCTGGAGAATGACGAACTGACCAGGGAATTAAATTTGCAACCCAAACGGGGAGTACTGCTGGCAGGGCCACCGGGAACAGGTAAAACCACCATTGGCCGTGCCTTAGCTCATCGCTTGAAAAGTAAATTCTTCCTGATTGATGGCACCTTTATTTCCGGGACAGGTGCTTTCTACGGTGGCATTCAGCAAGTGTTTGAAGCAGCGAAACAAAATGCTCCCGCGATCGTGTTTATTGATGACACCGATGTCATTTTTGAAAATGGGGATGAAACAGGGCTGTACCGTTATTTGCTCACGATTCTGGATGGCCTGGAAAGTGAAAGCGTTGGGCAAGTTTGTGTCATGATGACAGCCATGAATGTGGCTAATTTGCCGCCGGCACTGGTGCGATCGGGTCGGATTGAACTCTGGTTGGAAACTCGGCTTCCCGATACCCAGGCACGAGCAGCAATTCTCATGGACTTATTGGATCAATTGCCTCCTGGTTTAGGCAGTGCTGATCTGGAACCGCTCGTGATGGCGACTGACGGATTAACCGGAGCCGACTTAAAACGGTTGGTCGCCGATGGTAAAACGCTATACGCCTATGACAAGGCCCACAACCAACCATTGCGATCGCCCACCGATTACTTTCTTACTGCCATTGAGGGAGTGCTGGCCAACAAAGAACGTTACGCCGAAGCAGCCCATCACCAACCATTGCTACACACCTCCCGTTCCCGCCTGATGAAACACCCCCATGACTTCAGCCAGCAACTGGAAGCGATCGCTCAAACGTTCCTGGAAAACGGCCTCACCTGATCAGCAGCAAGCCATCCGAGAAACCGGGTTGTCGCTATGCCACGGATTTTCTTGAATGTTCTGATCAGAAACCCGGTTTCTAAACTTGCAAGCTCTATTTGCAGCGATCGCGCCCTTTTTCTCCAGTGCGATCGCTGTCTTGTTCTTGGAAGCTGCGATCGCGGGAGTAATGCAAGCCCTAATCCAAAGGGAAGGAAGCGCCCATGTGTTCCTTGACGAAATGACTATGCAGAGTGTAGCTCAAGCCATAATAGAAAGGGGATGAAGGCGATCGCTCAAACTGCATCCTCCATGCATCGGCTTACAATCAGAATGATTTGATGGACAATCCTTCTGCTGGCGATCTCAATTCAATAAACATCACAGACATTGGATGCCTTTGTTGTCATGCCCAACCACCTTCACGGCATTCTGGTATTGAACAATCCATCCCGTAGGGGCACGGCATTGGGCCAGGGTTTAGAGAATTCAACTGATGATTCCCCTCCCAATGCCACGCCCAATCCACACAACAATTGCGAACCGGGCGTGCCATTCGGGTCAGAAATAGTGACAAATGGCCAGGATCAATTGCCGAATGCCGCGCCCCTACAACCACGGTTGGTTTTGGGATCGGTGGGAGCGATCGCCTTAAATTTCAAATCGGTGACAACCAGATCGGCCAATCGAACCCGACGATCGCCAGGAGTCCCAGTGTGGACGTGAGCGAAACGTAAATTCAGATTGAGAAACGCAAAGATTATTCAACCTGGGGAAATGCATCTTAATAGATTTGGTAGGCTCAACATAGGGTAAAGCTTCTACCACTTCAACAGACGCTGCCTGGGAAGTGATGGTGGCTTCATCTACCAACTTACACACCAACAAGTCTAGATTAAATCGATATAGCTCCGTTTCTATCTTCTAACCAATTAAAACCCTGTTATCCGAAAAGTGATTTCTGGTTTGCTTCTTTGTTGCTGATTTCATCTCTCATTCAAGTATTAAGTCCACTGGCTGAATAAAAATGTGGAGGAAGCTTAAATGGAAGTTTTTGATTATGTAATTTTAGGGGCTGGATTGGGGGGGTTGTCAGCCGCCGCTTGTTTGACCCGCCAGGGCTACCGAGTGCTGGTTTTAGAAAAGCATTACCTGCCGGGAGGCTGCTGTCATACTTTTGACTATGGGGAATACCGCTTCTGTGCCGATGTGCATTACATTTCCCAGTGCGGCCCCGGTCAAACTATTTCCCAGTTCTTGAATTACATCGAACGGGATGTTGCCTTCAATAGCCTGGATCCCGATTGCATCGATCGCGTCATCACTCCCTATGCCGACTTCCGAATTCCTCTTGGTTGGGAGAACCTGCGCGATCGCCTGCTGGCCACCTATCCCGAAGAAGCTCCAGCCATCAACCGTTACTGCGACGAAATTAAGCACCTGCATCAGGACATCCACAATCTGGTGCGGGAAGTTCGCTGGTATCACCAGAAGTGGACAGACTGGCTGAAGCTGCCCAAATACTGGCATCTATTCCTGAAACGCAACTGGACCTTACAGGATCTCTATGAGGAAGCGGGCCTTTCCTTGAAACTGCAGGGGATATTAGCGGGACAAAGCGGTGACTATGCTCTGCCGCCTGCGGAAATTGCCCTGCTGACCCATACATCCCTCGTCTGGGACTATTCCGAAGGGGCTTACTATCCGACCCATCACTTCAAACACTTTGTAGACACGATCGTTGCCGCGATCACCGAGGGTGGGAGTGTGGTGAAGCTGTCCACTCCGGTCGAACACATTCAGGTCGAAAATCATCGCGTTCAGAGCATCCAGGCGGGAGGGGAAACTTATACGGCCCGTCATGCTTACGTCAGCGATCTGGATCCAAAACTGACGGTTCAGCTAATGCACCAGGACGATGCTTTGAGCCATCGGGAACGGCAGCGGTTGACAGGCTATGAGTATTCGGCCAGTGCCTTCAATATCTACCTCGGACTGGATAGCCGCTTTGATCCACAACGGTACGGAATTGGTAACTGGAACGTCTGGTACTACCCGTCGGGCGACCTGAACCAGGAGTACCAGCGGCAGTTAGAGGGTGATTTGAGCCAACCCTGGATTTTCCTGTCCTGCCCGACAATGAAATCCAGGGAACCGGGCATGGCTCCGGCAGGGCATCATGTTCTGGAAATTGCCACCGTTTGTCCCTATGAGCCGTTCCACCAGTTGAGCCAGACCGATCCGAAGGCATACAAGGCGAAGAAACGGGAGGTCTATCGGCAGATTATCACCAGTGTGCAGGATTTAATCCCTGACGTGAACACCTATGCCCGAATGAAGGTCTATGGCACGCCAACCACCAGTGAATTCTATCTGGGGCAACCCCAGGGGAATATCTATGGAGCTAAATTGATTCCCCAGCAAGTGGGCCTGAACCGCCTGGGATACGTCACGGAACTACCGAATTTCTTCCTCGTAGGAGCCTCGGCAGGCTATCCCAGTGTGCCAGGAGTGATTGGGAATGGCATGGATGTGGTGGA
The DNA here is from genome assembly GCA_037442585.1 of Oscillatoriales cyanobacterium bin_317. Lineage (GTDB taxonomy): Bacteria > Cyanobacteriota > Cyanobacteriia > Leptolyngbyales > Leptolyngbyaceae > Leptodesmis. The sequence goes on along the minus strand of JBBIQC010000046.1, from coordinate 582 downwards.
GTTGATGACCGGGCAATCCGCCTGGAGAAAAAGTTTGCAACCATTTGAGAAATTAGGAGTATCTTGATAGAAACTTTTTACTGTTGAGGCTGGCTAAGGAATCTATGATGACTCAGTCTGATGTATTGGGACTTGCCAAGCAGGGCAATCCACAGGCGATCGCATCCTTAATGAATCTGGTATTACAACCCAAGGGAGTAACGGTCAAAGCGTCCCTACAAGATCGGTGCCTGCACATCCTGTTTTCATGCGCAGAACCTCTCAGCCAATCTGCCCTGGTTACTTTTGCCCGAACGGGGTTAACCAATCTGGGAGCCATTCCCATTGATCAGGTCAAGCTCTATGCGCAAAAAACGGGCGAGAAAACACCGATCTGGACGGATGGATTTCAGTTAGGCGCTCCGACTCCAGTTCCCACTCCGCGAGTCGCTGTTCCTCCGACCATCAAAGTGCCGCAGCCTGCCGGTGAACCCGCCTTACCCACGTTTGCTCAAAAATTCCAACCGGTGGCTGTGACTGTCGAGGAACCTCCCGTGCCGCCGGAACTGGAGCAAGAACCGGAGCAGACTGTAGCTCCAGTTG
>JBBIQC010000045.1:0-14982 GCA_037442585.1 Oscillatoriales cyanobacterium bin_317 | reverse complement strand
CGCTCTCAAGCTCGAATTCATCTAAGGATTCCAGCAATGTTTTAATGAACGGTGGAATTAGAAATCGAAGGAAATTGGAATGAACGTTCTGCCCACAGAAATCCCTGATGTTTTGATCATCGAACCTCGTGTCTTTGAGGACGATCGCGGTTTTTTCATGGAGAGCTACAACAGTAAAATGTTTGCTGAAAAAGCTGGAATCACTGAACAATTTGTTCAAGATAACCATTCTCGCTCCTGCAAAAACGTTTTGCGAGGTTTGCATTATCAGATTCAGCAGGCTCAAGGCAAGCTGGTGCGAGCTACGGTCGGCAGTATTTTTGATGTGGTGGTCGATATTCGCAAGCAGTCTCCTACTTTTGGGCAATGGGTGAGTTGCACGCTAACGGCTGAAAACAAACGGCTGCTCTGGGTACCTGCAGGCTTCGCGCATGGATTCCTGGTTCTTTCAGATGTGGCAGAAGTGCTATACAAAACGACCGACTACTATGCACCGCAACATGAGCGGTGCATACTTTGGAATGACCCTGATATCGCTATTGATTGGCCGTTGACAGAAGAACCAATTTTGTCCTCCAAAGATAAGGCTGGCAAACCCTTTAGGGTTGCAGAAGTTTTCTCTTAATACCCACTAAACCCAAACATTATTCTATGAAAGCACTCATCTTGAGCGGTGGTAAAGGTACCCGGTTACGGCCTCTCACCTATACGGGGGCCAAGCAACTGGTTCCAGTGGCTAATAAACCGATTCTGTGGTACGGAATTGAATCTATTGTTGCGGCGGGCGTAACCGACATTGGCATTATTATTAGCCCGGAAACTGGGGAAGAGGTGAAGGCCAAGACAGGCAACGGCGATCGCTTTGGAGCCAACATCACCTATATTCTGCAAAATGAACCTGCAGGATTGGCTCACGCCGTTAAAATCGCCCGTCCCTTTTTGGGAGATTCGCCGTTCGTCATGTATTTAGGGGATAACCTGATTCAGAATGAACTGGGGCACTTCTTAACCGACTTTAAAGAGCAACACATGGATGCTTTGATCATGCTGCGTCCTGTATCCAACCCAACCGCGTTTGGGGTGGCTCAAGTCGATGCTCAAGGACGGGTTTTGCATCTGGTGGAAAAACCTAAAGTTCCTCCCTCTAATTTGGCGCTGGTGGGAATTTATTTCTTTGCGAATACAATTCATGAAGCGATCGATCGCATCCAGCCCTCGGCCCGTGGTGAGTTGGAAATTACGGATGCGATTCAGGATTTGATCAACCACCAAAGCCATGTCGAAGCTCGACAAATTGAGGGATGGTGGCTGGATACTGGGAAAAAAGATGATCTCCTGGAAGCCAACCAAATCGTTCTAGATACCTGCCTCCAGTCTGAAATGTTAGGTGAAGTGGATAGCCAAAGCCAGATCTCCGGACGGGTGAAGATTGGTTCTGGCTCAAAACTGATCAACTGCATCGTGCGAGGCCCCGTGGTTATCGGTGAAGATTGTCATTTAGAGAATTGCTTTATTGGCCCTTACAGTAGCATTGCGGATCAAGTAACCTTGATTGACGCGGATCTGGAACATAGCGTGATCTTAAAGGGGGCCAAAGTAGTTGGGATCCACCAACGAATTGTGGATAGTGTGGTTGGTCAACGGGCGCAGCTTAAACTAGCTCCTCAACGTCCCAAAGCCCTTCGGTTCATGATTGGTGATGATTCACAAATCGAACTGTCTTAGAGGGTGTTTGAAAAGCCCCGGTTTATACCCTTGATCTGTAAGGGCGTAGCATTCGGGTAACAGTTTTGCGGTAGTTTTTAGGGATCCTTGGCCGAATGCCACGCCCCTACGCAGGGCGATCGCGACTTGTCAAACATCCTCTGAGGCAACAACCCTTGAATCGAAAAGTAGTCTTTTGATTTTATAAACCAAGTCCAGCTAGAGAACGGTCGTTTTCCTATTAGAGAAACTGCGGTTCTGAACTTGGACAAGGTCTACATAAAAAATCTATGTTGTCCAATCCAGAAACAATATGGACAGTCTGGATCTCTATTAACTAAACTCCTCAACTAAATACAATTAAACACGATCGAGCCAATTTTCATGACTTTTGAATATTTCAACAGACTTAGGGAACTCTAGAAATAGATGATTCGAGCATTTAGGGGCTTGCGCAAAAATAAAATCCCTACGATGCGTTACGGCTAGCGCCTAACCCATCCTACAGTCGGTACATTATTTAACGGCAAATCCCTTACCTGAATTTCTGTCGAAAACTCTTAACTTTTCCTGTTTCTAAACTTATTCCTGACTGTTGATTGGAGTAACTGTATGAGTGCCATGAACTTAAAAGTTCTCATGATTGCTGAACAATGCAATCCCGATTGGGCCTCTGTACCCCTAGTATGCTACAACTTCTATCGAGAAATCAGTCAGATTGTAGATGTTACTCTGGTTACTCACGAACGGAATAGGCAGGCATTTGAACAGTATCCCCAACATCAACCAATCTTTTACATCAGTGAAAGTCCTGCTATCAAGAAATATCATTCTCTGATTGAGAGAATCACTCATAAAGGAGTGATTAACTGGCCACTTTATAATGCTTTAGCTTATCCAGTTTACGCTGAGTTTAATCATCAGGCTTATCAGCTTTGTCAACGGGATGTCAAACAGGGAAAATACGATGTCGTCCATGCGATTACTCCGATGATGCCCAGGTATCCGGTTAAGCTAATTCAGGCATGTCGTCATACACCTCTATTATTAGGCCCAGTGAATGGGGGAGTTCCTTTTCCCAAGGGGTTTGAAGAAACTGCTAAAAAGGAAAAGGTATTCTGGAACTTTCTCAGACCTCTAGGTCGTCATCTGATTCCTGGCTACGTAGAAACGTATCAAAAAGCCGATCGCATTCTCTCTGGATCAACCTACACATTGAATATGTTGAAAGATCTGTTTGCGATCGCTGATCACCGGATTGAACTGCTATTTGAAAATGGCATTACGAAAGAATTTTTGAAGCATCCCAGTAAGCGACAAGAAAATCAGAAAGTTGAGTTGCTGTTTGTGGGCCGATTGGTTCCTTACAAGGGAGCCGATATCCTGATTGAAGCGATCGCTCGGTTAGACCCAGCAATCCAAAATCAAACCTCGCTCACCATCATTGGGGATGGTTCTGAAAAAGAGGATTTACAGCGAAGAGTACAAACTCTGAACCTGACCAATATCGTGAAGTTCACAGGTTGGATTAAACAACAGGACACGCTGAAGTATTACAGCAAATCAGATATTTTCTGTTTCCCCTCAATTCGCGAATTTGGTGGGGCGGTGGTTATGGAAGCAATGGCTTGTGGGCTTCCCTGTATCGTTGTTAACAATGGTGGCATTGGGGAGTATGTGACCGATGAAACCGGATTCAGGCTAGAACCCATTTCCAGGGAGTACCTGATTCAAGAAATGGCCAACAAGATTACGCTGCTAGTTCAAGACCCGGAGTTGAGAAAAGCGATGTCCATTCAGGCAACTCAAAAAGCACAAGCGTTTGAATGGAGCACTAAAGCAAGAAGAATTGTAGAAATTTACCAAGAATTAATCGACTTTAAAAAATCTGCAATTTGAAGCAGGATTTTTCTTAAATTATTTTTGGATTCGATGAAGTAGGGGACATTGGCTTGATTTCCATTTACCCTTTTGTTGGGTACTCTTCTCTATCCGGTTGTCCTCTGAATGTAAATAGGTAAAATTAATGACCTCTGTAGAACTCCAATCCTTAAGCAAACAGCGCAGGCTACTCGTGACGGGTGGAGCCGGATTTATTGGTTCCAACTTTGCCCATTACTGGTGTCAGCATTATCCCAACGATCGTGTCATCGTCCTGGATGCCCTGACCTATGCTGGAAATCGGCGCACACTGGTTCCCCTAGATTCCCATGCCAATTTTCGATTCGTTCAAGGAGACATTTGCGATCGTCCCTTGATCGATGCCCTACTGCAAGAAGAGGCCATTGATACGGTAGTGCATTTTGCAGCGGAGTCTCACGTAGACCGATCCATTCTTGGCCCCGATGCCTTTGTCAGAACCAATGTGGTGGGCACGTTTACGTTGCTGGAAGCCTTCCGTCAACATTGGATGTCCAGCGATCGTCCAGAGGATTATCGTTTCCACCATGTTTCCACCGATGAGGTTTAAGGTAGCTTAGGCCCCCAAGATCCGGCTTTTTCTGAAACGACTCCCTACGCGCCTAACAGTCCCTACTCAGCCTCTAAAGCCGGCAGTGACCATCTGGTGCGGGCTTATTACCATACCTACGGGATGCCCACGACGATGACCAACTGCTCCAATAACTATGGGCCTTACCACTTCCCAGAAAAGTTGATTCCCTTGATGTGCATTAACATCCTGATGGGTAAACCGCTCCCCGTTTATGGCGATGGTCAGAATGTGCGGGACTGGCTATATGTCGAAGATCACTGTAGTGCGATCGATGCTGTACTGCGGCGGGGCAAAGTCGGTGAAACTTACAACGTTGGGGGCAACAACGAAGTTAAAAACATTGATCTGGTGCAAATGCTGTGTGCCTTGATGAACGAGATGGCTCCTAACTTACCTGTGAAACCCGCAGAAAGCCTGATTACATTCGTCAAAGATCGCCCAGGGCACGATCGTCGCTATGCGATTAACTCTTCTAAGCTGCAAACTGAACTGGGCTGGACTCCTTCAGTTACGGTGCAGGAAGGCTTGCGGCTGACCGTCCAATGGTTTTTGAGCCATGAGGAATGGTGGCGACCCTTACTTTCCGAGGAATATCAGGCTTACTACAACAAGGTTTATGCCTAGTGCATGAAGGCAGAAGTAATAAGGCAGAGGGCAGAAGGCAAAGTCCTGATTGCTTCTGCCTTTAAGCTAACCCTGCGACTGCTCTATTAAGTTGGTCGATCGCAATGGTCATAGGTTAACTTAGCTCGAGCAATGCCTTCACTCTACCAAACCGAATGCCTGAGAAATGGGTGAAGGGCTAAACTCCTAATGGGGTGCGTGTCACATCCTCTAGAGAAAAATAGATTACAACTGGTTGTTGAGATAAGCACAACGATGAGCTAAGACGAATCCCTTCCAAGCTTTGCAACTGCTCGGCAGGGGTATTGCGATCCAGAATCTTGGTATCTAAAGCCAGGGCGATTTTTGGAGAAGCGTTGGCTGTGAATTTCTAGTCCTGGATATATTCCTGGCCGCTGAATAAAGCCGCCTCTGCCCGTTGAAATTCGCGCCCTAGATAAGAAGCATGATCCAAACGTGATACTGGGCAGGGGTTTGTTTGCTCAAAGAGTTTTACACAAATTTCTTTAGCCGTTCTCCCCGTAAAAATTCGAGTTGGAATGCGTTCAACCTTCCCATTACAGGGAATCGGTTTTCCTGTTTCTGGATCACAGGCTAATCCGCGATCGTCAATAAAATTTGTGAAATGTTTGGCACAAATTAACTTATTTTGAGGGTCAATATAAATGATGAAATAACCCTCCGGATCGAGCTCAATAAACCGGTTGGAAAGCTCCTGATCCAGTGTGGTAGTGTCTGCGAGAATTTGATTCATAGAAGGCTTAACTGTTATTTCCTAATTCCCTAGTCGCTTTTTCCATCTTAAGGGGCGGGTGAGAATGGTAGAAGCCCCACTTCCCTATTTAGTCGCTTCCCTTTATCCTAACGTTACTGATAGTTCACGGTTTCGCAAGTGGTTAACAACTGAAGTTGTCGAATCAACCACAACTCTGGCAAGCCTAAGTCCAACTTATCCTTTATCTCGTTCTTTTGAAGGAACTACGCTCCCATGATTGACTCCTTCATATCCTCTGATTTGGCTGTTGCTCCTAATCCCCTTGGGTTAGTATCCAGTTTGAAGTTGCTGACGATTCCGGTTGATTCTCAAACTTTTTTTGAATTGTGGGCACCGATCGGGGATGACACTTTATTAGCTGAGGAGGCCATGCTGCTCAGAGGCGATCGCCCCCGTTTAGAAGAAATCTGTGAAAAATTAACCTGGCTGTTTGGCGCAACTTCCTCGGATCAGAAAACCGTCTGTAGTCAAGAACCAGATTATGATTGGCTCCATTTGATGGGACTGCTGGAACAATCAGGAGCACTCTTTGATGCTCTAACGATAGATTACTTACCTCAAGCTATATTGCCTGATGCCAGTCTGGATGGAATTGCGACAGCCTGGACAGTGCGCCCCTTAACCTGGCAAATTCGCTTTTGGAAGTTAGAACCAGTCGGGCGAGGATATAGACCAGTACAACTTCCTACTGGCTTCAGCATTACTCATGGTCAACCGATTACTCGCCAACTTAAGGCAGAAATGGCTGGCACACGCCCCGTTTAAAGCGTCATTTGCGAGAAATTACGCTAATCCTAGTCAGCAAGAGTACCTATGTGGGTACCCCTACGTTTGAATTATGCTGTTCCTGATTACCGGGTGCCGAAGGGGGCTAAAGGCTGGGCAACGTTTCAGAAACTGCGGCAAGAAGGCTGGCTGCTGCTGTCCTGTGAAGAGGCTCAGCAATCTTTTCCTGTGGAGGATCTGGCAGGATAACGCTCTTCGCGATCGCCGCCCATCATAGTCCCTGATTCCTCCTTAGAATTACAGAGAACTCTTCAAGCGGTTTAAAAAGATTCCGCAATCCTCACCAAGGTAATCTTTTTCAAGTCTGCCATTGTATTAGGTGGTAGACCACTCAACAGGAGATGTTTGGGTTGCTACTGCCTACACCCGCTATCGAACTACTGTAACTATGTCTGCAAAGTACTCTCTCATGCAATTTCCGCTGTGGAAATACCTGAAGCAACCCGTGTTTGAGCCTAATTCAAAAACGATTTTGGATCCTCGTCGCTACTGGCGGCGCTACCAGGTTGAGATGCTGGAGCGGTGTCTTGCGATCGAGTTTACTTCTAAAGATTTGGGGCGTGATTAGAAGACCAGAATTCCAGATGAGTCATGGTTTGTGGGAAACGGTAGAGCGATCGCCCTACCGTTTTTTATGCCTAAACTCAGGCCAGTGATCGATCAGGTGCCACTGGTCCAGGAGTTGATGTATTCGACCTGTTCTGGGGTGAGAGTATCGATCGTCACTCCCATCGCTTGCAGTTTCAGACGAGCAATTTCTTGATCGACTTCAAGCGGGATCGAGTGGATCCCCGGCTGCAACTGACCCTTGTTTTTCGCCAGATACTCGCAGGCCAACGCCTGGTTGGCAAAACTCATGTCCATCACTGCACTGGGATGACCTTCTGCGGCTGCCAGATTGATCAAGCGCCCCTCACCCAAAACAATCACCGATTTGCCATTCTTCAAGCGGTATTGTTGGGTAAAGTTCCGTACATCTTTTACCTCTGTGGCTTGAGCACCCAGAGATTTGAGGTCAATTTCAATGTCAAAGTGACCAGAGTTGCAGACGATCGCGCCGTCCTTCATTACCTCAAAGTGTTCTGCCCGAATGACGTGCTTGTTGCCAGTCACTGTAATGAAAATGTCTCCTTGAGGAGCTGCTTCGCTCATCGGCATGACCCGGAAGCCATCCATTACGGCTTCAATCGCCTTGACGGGGTCAATTTCAGTGACGATCACATTGCCACCCATGCCGCGTGCCCGCAGTGCAGTACCCTTACCACACCAGCCATATCCAGCAACGACAATCGTTTTTCCAGCTAACAGAATATTCGTCGCCCGGATAATGCCGTCCAGAGTAGACTGGCCGGTGCCGTAGCGGTTGTCGAAAAAGTGCTTGGTATCCGCATCATTCACGTTGACCGCGGGGAAGGTCAGCACGCCATCTTTGTACATAGCCCGTAAGCGGACGATTCCAGTTGTGGTTTCCTCAGTCGTGCCAATCAAGTCAGCAATCTGGTGCTGGCGTTCTTGAATCAGGGTAGCTACCACATCACTGCCATCGTCAATAATGATATTAGGACGATGATCAAGCGCAATTTGGACGTGACGGTGATAGGTTTCGTTATCTTCACCTTTTTGAGCAAATACTGGAACGCCGTAATCAACCACCAGGCTGGCGGCGACATCATCCTGAGTGGACAGGGGGTTGCTGGCAATCAGTAAGGCATCGGCACCCGCATTCTTGAGGGCGATCGCCAGATGGGCCGTTTCAGTAGTGACGTGACAGCAGGCCACCAGCCGTAACCCGTCCAGGGGCTTTTCTTGGGCAAACCGCTCTTGAATTTGACGCAGGACTGGCATTTCTCGTCCAGCCCATTCAATCCGCTGCCGCCCCAGAGGAGCCAGGGATAAATCCTTAACTTCGTGCTTCAATTCTTTGGGACGAACAGGAGAAACTGTCATGAATATCTTTCCTCAATACAGATTAACAAGGCTTAAACCAAGGCCAGCTAGAGAACGGTCGTTTTCCGATCAGAAAAACTACGGTTCTGGACTTGGGCAGGGTTTAATTCTACAGATTGCAGAATTTGGTTTTCCCTAACTCTATACTTTAGCCTTAGTTTGTCGCAGGATCTGCGCGGGTAGGTTCATTAAACTCTTACACATCCCCCCAATCTGGCTGACAAAGGACTGTATTTCCACGGGGAAATGACGGTTCTGGATCTGGAAAGATTCAATTCATTTACAAACAAAATTACTTCAGAACCATAGTCTCTCTTAGGGAAGCCTCCAGTTTTCTGGCTGGACGTGGTTTAGAAAATATCTGCTGGATCCGCCTCCTGGACTTTACGAACGGCGATCGCGCCTGAAATCACGCACATCACTACTGCCAGAACAAAAACCAGGATGGCGCGATCGATCGTCATAGCTATGGGTAAAGATGTGGCATTCCGAGTCAGGGTGTACAGTCCCATTGCCAGCAACAAACCAGGAATATAGCCCAAAACCGATAGAATCACGGCTTCCTGAAATACAACCGAAAGCAGGTAAAGGTTACGATAACCCATTGCCTTCAACGTGGCGTATTCTGGCAGGTGATCGGTAATATCGGTATAGAGAATCTGATACACAATAATGGTGCCGACTAGAAAGCCGATCGCCGTGCCCAGGGTGAAGATAAAGCCGATCGCCGTGCTACTGCGCCAGTAATTTTGTTCAAACTCGATGAATTCTTGTTTGGACAAGATTTTGACATCCTGAGTCACATCCTGCAGGTTTTTCCGCATCTCAGTCAGGATAGCCTGTACGTCTGTGCCCGGTTTCAGTTTCACTACCCCGACATCAATCAATCCTTTTTTCCGCTGATTAAACAGGCGTAAAAAATTCAAATCACTGGTAATGATGTTGCCATCCGCACCGAAGGAAGCTCCCAGGTCAAACAGACCACCCACTGTAACTCGTCGTCCGCCAATTTCGGTTTGTACTGGTTTTCCTTCGCTGTACAACTGAGCGATCGGGCCAAACTCCTCTCGTGACTTGCGATCGAACAGAACCATATCCGGAATTTTAATCGGCGACAGATCAGGAACGAGGTCTTTGGTAAATAAGACTTCTGTTGGATCAAAGCCAATCACCAGAATACTGCGGGTGCGCTGGTTCACCGGATTCTTCCAGAGCGCTAATCCCAGGTAAACCGGATTAATGGATTCCACGTTGGGATAGCCTGCCGCCTGATATAACCGCCGTTGTGAAAAACTCCGCATGGCAATCAAAGCAGTGGATTGAGGGCTGATCATAAAAATATCGCCCTGCATATTTTTGTGCAAATTCACTGCGCTATCAAACAACGCATCCTGAAACCCTAGCTGGATAAACATCAGGATCACCGCAAAGCCAATGCCAGCTAAGGCAATGAGCAGTCGGACTTTCTCACGCTGCAGTTGTAACCAGGCCAGGGGAATCGCAAACATTTTTTAGCCACTCATCCCTTTTAACTAACTGTTTGTCTGGGGTTGAATTTTTACTTTTACCTGCAGGTTTGTTAAGTCTGCTACGCGGCGGCTATCATCCAGGCGGATTTTCACTTCCACAACACGGGCATCGGTATCCGCTGCTGGGTCGGTATTCAGAACATCTTTTTTGCGAATCAACGCACCAATTTGCTCGACTTTACCGGTAATCTCTCCTGGGAAGGCATCACTGGCAATGGTCGCTTTTTGTCCTCGCCTGACCCGTTGTACATCGGTTTCGTAGACTTCGGCGATCGCATACATCTGGTTCGTATTTCCCACTTCAACTACCCCATCAGCGCCCACTTGCTCCCCAGGACGGGTGTGAATTTTAATCACCTGGCCATTAATGGGAGAACGAACAACAGAGGTTTCCAAATCTGCTTTGGCGCGTTGCAATTTAGCCAGTGCCACATTGACGGCGGCCTGCGCTTGTTGTAGGTCAGTCGGTCTAACTTCCGCCACACTGGATAATGTCTTCACGGCCTGATCGTACTCCCGCTTGACCTGATCCAACTCGCGTGCGGTTGTTTCGAACTTGAGTTGCCGATTTCTCAACTCCAGTTCCGAAATCGCCCCCGACTTAAACAGGGCCTGATACCGTTGATATTCCCACTTGGCGGTTTCCAGTTCTGATTGGAGTCTGGCGATCGAGGCTCTCCGGGCTTCCACCGTTGCGGCCTGGGCCTCAATATCACCACGCTTTGCGCCAGCCTGTACCTGGGCTAAACGGCTCTGGGCTTCCTGAACTCCTGCCTGAGCCTCAACCGCTGCGGCCATGAAGCGATCGTACACATCCAGAACTGCAATCACCTGGCCTGCTTTCACCTCTGCTCTCTCTGGAACCAGCAGACGGGCTACTCGTGGCGTACCAAAAATGGGAGTCACGGCTCCAGAGGTAGAAGGGGCAGCCACCTTAATCACTTCGCCTTCTGGTTCCAGGCGACCCAAGGCAGCAATTTCACCCCCCTGGGAAGTTAGATTGCTGGCAGCCGGAGATGTTGATCCAGATGGACTCTGATTGGTTTGGGACGGACGTAGCGCCAGAAATATACCCAAACCTGCCAGGGTCAAGGCCGACGCAATCAGTACCGCAATCCAGGCACCAGAAGATTTAAATAACTGTCGCTCGCCCAAGAAGTTCCACCCTCTGTCACATCCAACGTTTACAGTCTTTCTGTTGTGACTCTCTTAAGGAGATTAATCTAAACCTTGTCCAAGTCCAGAACCGGAGTTTTTCTGATCGGAAAACGACCGTTCTCTAGTTGGACTTGGTTTAGTTAGATGAATCCCAGCCTTTAACAGAAATCTTTCGTTAACGATTGTGACACAATATTGGCTGAAGCAAAGGAGAGAACTACCCGTGAGCCATCCGAGTTGTTTTAAAGGTGACGTTGGATCCTTCCTGGGTCTGCTCTAAGACCAGCAGCGGGGTTGGCTTAGCTTTTTGATCCCAACGCATATTGGCAATTCGTCCCTGAATGGTGGGTTGCCAGATGCCGTTATCTCCGCTTGGACTGAGGAAGGTTTCAATGCAATCAATAATCTGATTAATGGTAACGGAAGTCGGTTGAGTTGGCAGCTTGAAGATTTTGATTTCAATGCGGAATAACACCCGTTTCGTACCTTTGGGCATATCTCCCGGCTCGTACTCCACATCAAAAATCTCATCAATGTGTCGCCCGGTACTGGCAATCCCAATTTCACCCTGATTGCCCTGACCTGGACGCAAGGCCATGCTGATCTTATCTTTGACCTTCACCTTAATCTGGTTCAAGATGGCGAAGTGGAATAACTCTTCTTCCATCCGCATCCGCAGATAATCCAGGTTGAACTCGCGGGAGTGGATCAGGTCGGGGTTGCGTTCCATCTTCCCGATCGTTTCCACCGCAAATTTCAGTTTCTTCTGGAGTTCTCGGTTTTTAAAGGTTTCAAACTTTAGTTGTTTAGCAATTTTATCGGTAGTTATTTTGGAAAAAACACCCAGACCGACTAACAGTAGCAGCAAGGCACCAGAAGCCAGCAACCAGGGTTGGGTGGAACAGACTTCTGGCGGTTTAGGAGCTTCAACCGTTGTAGCGGTTTTAGGTTTAGCTCCGTTGTTAGTCGCTTGGGCTAGCAGTGGTTCTGGGATAAAGATAGGCAGGGACATAGAATTTTTCTCGAAGGCTTGTTTCTATAACGTAGAGTTCCCAAAATTCAACAGGGGCTGTAATAGATGTACCGGAAGTTCAAAAAAGTAGCTGAACAATTTACGTCTTATTCATATTGTGTCCAACGGGCACGATCGCTCCGAGCATCCACATAACACAGGTAAGGATAGCGAATATAGCGACCCAATCCACCCCTCCACCAGGGATTGAGAGTCCAGTATAGTTGGTTCCCGGTCAACCCATGACAATAGAACACGATTGCCATGCCCAGAGCATGACGTGAGGCGCGTAAAAGATCCGGCACAGCGGACACATCAGCAGGTTGATACCAGCGCACGATCGTCAGGGGACGACCCAGGCGATCGCGGGCCTGTTGTATCAGTGCAGCCATTTGCACGATGGCTTCTACAAGAGGTTGATTGGTAGGCAGGTAAAGCCCTCCCTGGGTTGCCTCTGCCCAGGTAAAACTGCTACCGGGAACGATGGCAGCCTGTAGTTGCAAATTGTCCACTGTCCAATCAGCAGGACGGGGCAGCCGAGGCAGAGGCAGGGGCGGAGCCAGGGCATCGGGACTATCCCTATGAGCGGCCTCTACTTGCCGATAGTCTGCCAGCAAGGATTGAATAGCCTGCTCTGGGGAAGCTACGTCATACCAGAGTTGGGCCAGGTAAAGCAAAGCCTCTCGCTGAAGTTCTTTACCCAGATAAAGATCGGGGATGTGATGGATGAATTCTGTGAGACCGCGATCGGTTTGGGTGGTGGCATTTTGTAGGTCGGCAGATTCTGGAGTTGCGCCACTGAATAAATCAGGATTCACACCCAAAGCGACCAGGGCGGCAGGGCGGCTATCCAACTGGTACCAGTGCCGAAAACCTTCGACTAACGCATTCCGCTGGATTCCCTGTCCCTGATAGCGGTGGGGCAATTTCTGAATAAAGGCCATCACAGCAGCATCCAGAGCCGTTGTGTCTGTTGCCGGATCAATCCCTTGTTGCAAAGCGCAGATCGCCGCTTCTCGTGATTCTACTCGCTGCCAGTATTGCACCAGGCTCAGCAACGCTTCTCGCTGATGGGGATAGCCAACATAAACGGATAATGCTTTGTGCAGAAATTGCAGTAGGGTGGTATCAAGGTTAAAAGGGCCGGAACTGGTTGATTTTGAGTGAGTATCAGATAAAAGCGCGATCGCCCGTTCCCGATCATCCAATCCCAACCAGAGCCGCACAAGTTCCAACAAAGCATTACGTTGATAGGACAAACCCAGATAATGATTGGCAAATTCCTGAGCTACAGACAGCAAAGCCTGATCGAGATAAATCTGATTTTCTGGTGCTCCTGCGGCCTGTAACTCAGCCAACACCTGCTGGCTGTAAGTCTGTTGTAAAGCATTAAAATCACAGAGTTCCAACCGTGCAGCCAGGGAATCAGTAGGCGCAGGAATGTACCCTTTGGCCACGATGCGGAGAAAGCGATCGCTGTAGCGCCCCTGTTCCCGGTTCCATAGATCGGGTTCCTGCCACCCCTGGGCAATCAGGGAGTAGGTTAAACTCCGAACTGTGTTTGCCCCAAAGTTGACCTGGCCAATCAAGGAATTAACCTGTTCCGGGGAAATTCGATTGGCAGGTACAATTCCCAATCCCGTCTCTCCATCTGGCAAGTGAGGTTCCTGATGTACCTGATGGAGAGCCGCCAGAATTGGTTTGTGAATACCTGCTTGGTGAGCGGCTTTTTGAAATAAATCGCTACGCTGGTCGGGAGAAAGGAAGGGCATGGGTGGACATCCACGTACACTTAAAACTTAGAACTCAAAACTTTATCACTCTCAACTCTTTCCCCTCCCTATGCCTCTCTCTCTTCTATCTCAGGTTGATATAGATCATCTGGACACTGTGCGCTTGGTCGCTACGGATATGGATGGGACATTAACGATCGCGGAAAAATTTACCCCGGAAGTATTGCAGGCGTTGACAGCGCTGCAGGCTACCGGGATTCCAGTGGTGATTGTAACGGGAAGATCGGCTGGATGGGTGAGTGGGTTAGTGCATTATTTGCCCGTGGCAGGAGCGCTGTGTGAGAACGGTGGCCTTTTCTATTCCGGCCAAGCAACCTCTTTATTAGTGCCAATTTCCGACTTCAAGCATCACCGTCAGCAATTGGCGGAATTGTTCCAACGATTGCAGGCGGAATTTCCTCAGCTTCAAGAGTCGGACGATAACCGCTTTCGCCTGACAGATTGGACATTTGACGTGCAGGGCTTAACAGACGTGGAACTGCAAAAGATGAGCGATCGCTGCCACCAGGAGGGCTGGGACTTTACCTACAGCACGGTGCAATGTCACCTGAAACGGCCAGAGCAAAGTAAAGCGGCTGGACTGTTGCAGGTGATTAAACACTATTTCCCCAACTTAAAACCGGAACAGGTGCTCACCGTTGGAGACAGCCCCAATGACGAAAGCCTGTTTGACTCCAGCTTTTTTCCTCTGTCCGTGGGAGTGGCCAATATCAGAAATTACTGCAATCGCCTGAAACACCAGCCTACTTACATCACCACCGCTGCCGAAGGGGAAGGATTTTGTGAACTGGCTGGAATGTTATGCCTCTCCTCGCACTTGTAAGATTTTGCAGGAGATGCGATCGGCCAGGATGGCACTTGCCATTGAACCCACATGAACTTCTAAATGAGCTTCTGAAGGCGCTTCAAACATGAGCCTCTGGGCTGGAAAAACCACTCGCTCAAAGTACCAGTTTTCAATATTGCTAATTCTAATGACCTGAATATGCTTGGTCTGGTTAGTGTAACAGCACAGGAGTTGGTTATCAGAGGAAGCAGAGAGGGGCGACAGCAATTGATTCATGATTTATAGAAAGCCGTGTTTATTAAGGATCTTTTTCGTCAATCGCACTTCTACCAGCCTAAAAGTCTGTAGGTGCGAAAAAAAGTCTAGTCCGATA
>JBBIQC010000044.1:14185-15022 GCA_037442585.1 Oscillatoriales cyanobacterium bin_317 | reverse complement strand
AGCAGTACATCGCCATGTTGCTCTTTTAATGCAGTGACTTCGGCGAGTTGTTCTGCAAAGGGTTGCGGCACTCTCCCCGCTGCGCGATAGGCTTGATCCATAGTCAATACCACAAAGCGAGTCCCTGCTGGGTAGGAGTCTTGCAGCGATCGAAAGATCTCTGCCTGGGACTGTGACCCGGTGCTGATAAAGGCGGCATAGCGATCGAACAGATCATCGGAACTGGCGGGATTGAGACGGTTGAGGCAACGGGCCAGGGGGCGAGAAAATTCCTGATGGGCCAGGAACCGAATGAAGCCGCAGGGAAGGGCATATTCAGGAATGGTCTGAAATGAAAAGATGTGGGTGTGGCAATTATGAATTGTCATGATCTTTAACCTCTAACGGGTTATGGAAATGATGGGCCGAAAGTCCTGGAAACTTGCTAGAACTTTCGTGAAATCATCCCGCCATTCAGCAACGTCGAACCTTTTACGCTAAACCAAACACAAAAGCTTAGAGATTGCTGTCAATAGTCCACTGAAGTTTGATAAAAACTGTGTCGTTGCTGGTACTCCAGCAACGGTTCCTTTGAGAATTTTCATGGCTGTCTTAGCAGCCTTCTTCAGGGGGCCATCATTGGGCTTTTGCCCCGCCGCCGCTAGAACTTTTACCTGCTCTAATGCCTCTGCTTTGTCTTCGTGATTCAAATTAGGTTCAGCTTCGATCAATTGCTGAAGTTGAGTCAACAGGTCTTTCAGCTTGGTCAGGTCGGGATCTGAACTGACAGGAAGTTGATTAATCGTGTTGGACAAATCCCCACTAATCTGGCCTAGGTTGATCACACTGCCCTGAGCA
>JBBIQC010000044.1:0-14110 GCA_037442585.1 Oscillatoriales cyanobacterium bin_317 | reverse complement strand
TTGGGTTTCAATGTAAAAGTTTTTATCTTGTTGTACAGCCATCATCACGATTTGTTCAAGGCTGCGGATGCGATCGTCTTTTTCAGCCATGCCTGCCAGCAATGCCTGCAGATCACGGTAAGGTAAGGCCGTAAAAGCCTCATAATCAGTTGCATACTGGGCACTCAACTGGGAACGGTCTACACGGCTATCGACTTGAGTCTGAACGCGGATCTTGTCCTGACCTCGTCCCTCCAGCGCTCTTACCTCCAAACGGGCTTCAGGGTATTTCGTGGAAACTGATTCCAGCGCCATCGCTGCTGCTGCTGGATTAATTTTACCGTGATGATATAAGTCTAGGGTTTTGAAGGATTGGGCAACTTGACGCGGGTCTACATGCTGACGCTGATAGAGGTCCAGAGTGGTTTGGATGGGAGCCATGAAATCGGCAAAATCGCCGGGTTGGAAGATCTCGTCTTTGTTGTCGGGTTTGCGGCAGGGGTCTGGGTCGTCAGAGGTGGGTAAATGCATGTAAGCGTACTCACACTGGACTCCTTCCAGGTTCGTGTCTACGGAGATCCCCCATCCCTCCAAATAGGCTCCTGTTAAGCAGGTTTCGCTGAGATCGGTATTGTAAAGTTGAGTGTGTGCGAGTTTGGCTCTGGTCAGATTAGCGGCTTCTAAGGTACTGCCACTGAGGTCCGCTCCAATTAGGCTCACCTCTTGCAGGTCAGCGTCTTGAAGATTGAGACCACGCAAGTCGTGGTGGTCGAACGAGGCTGCTTGGCCTTGTTTGGAAACCACCAGATGGCGCACAGGATGCTGATCGAGATAGGTGCCTTCTGTGCCGGCATGGCTGAGACCACGGGCCTGAAACCAGTTGGTGCGGGTGAGATTTGCCTGTCTAAAGTCGGTGTTGCTGAGAGTGGCTTGGGTAAAGTCAGCATCAGTCAAATTAGCCCCCCTAAAGCAAGTGCCCCTGAGGGTAATGTGCATAGCTAGAACTCGGATTAAGTCATACTTTCTCTGGCCTGATTGGGCTAGCCAACCGGCCCAGAGGCCAATCCCTAAAGGCCATAGCGTCAGCATCAGGGTGGACAGCAGCGGCAAAACCACTAGGGTTGCTTCACGGGCATTGGAAATTCCAAGGGACGAACCCACCAGGGCGCCTAGCAGCATCAGGACTGCCATCCAAACCCACAGGCCTCGCTGCAGGAGATGCACCATGATGGCGATCGCCAAAGCCCCCAGCATGGATCCGGCGATCGCCCCCGCGATCGCTAACGCCTGAACCACCGCAATTCCGGCAATGCCGGCAGTCGCTAAGGCACCCAGTAGCGCGGTGATCGCCGCTAACCCTACGGCAATGGCTCCGGTCGCGCCTAGTCCTTGACGTGAACCAATCCAGAGCACCATAACCGTAATGATCAGTGCCAGAATACTGGAAGGTGCCGAGTCGTGCATCCCGATATCGATGGAAGCGGCGACGGCATAGGCGGTGACAATGCCTGCGGTTCCAGCAAGCGACAGGGAGAACAGGATGAGGGCAAGCCACCAATGCGGCTGAAGTCCGGCCTGGACCTGAACAAAATTTGCTCCAATCAGTGTGGCATGGGCAAAGTTAGCGCCTTGAATATTGGCCCCTTGAAAGTTGGCACCCGTCAAGTCCTGTCCCTTAAAGGAATGACCGGCTAAATTTTGGTGCCTGAAATCTTGGGGCATACTTTACTCAGCGGATATAAGATATACGGGGCAGCTCACGGACAAAACCAAAACCGAATGAATCGACAAGCCACGGGTGGATTCCTCGCCAATTGATCATTCACGGCGATCGCAAGGGGAGATCCTGGTTGTGAAGGCTGAGCGCCGCATGATGGGGTTTCACAGCCGCCTAAAGTATCACAGACATAGCCTCTATCCGCCACGTCTTCTAAAGCGCCAGCCGCACTCAAAAATAGCGGTGATACTAAGACCCTTTGTCTGCATGTACGATCGCAATCGGAAGGCTTAGAACTACTCTGAGCAATTTCTCCACGCAAGGTTTTCTCAAGAGCAGTCACTATCGCTAGAAAAAGTGACTCTGTGTTTTCATCTAACGGTTCCCCATTCGTCAAAATGAGTTTGAGTTTTTTCCCAATGACTCCCAGGGCTTCCGCAGCGCTACTGCGAACCTCCTTATCTTCCGTCAAATTTTCTAGGGTGGTGATTAATACTGGCACAATCTCAGTGGCTAATGAGGGGTCATTGGCGACAATCTGGCCTAGGGCAAACATAGCACTGACTTGGACCACATTAGAGGGATCTTGAACTCCGGCTTTAAGCACGGGTAGAGCCGGTCTTCCTGAAGCGATCAAGACCTCCATGTCTGCACAGGCGATCAAGGCTTCTAGTGCCCTCACCTTGCCATTCATGAGTTGTTGCTGATAGGTGGTGACCATGCGGTTAGTACAGACGATGTTGGGAGAGGGGATGGGGGGTACCCGGCCTTGGCTGAAGAGGGCTTGATAGATAAAGGCTGCAACCTCAGCTCGGGTAGCAGATCGATTTGGGTTTAATCGGGTAGGGTCAGGATAGTTGACAACGAGTTGATGCTCTGTAGCCGCACCGATGCTGGATAGGGCGTAGTCGGGAATTTGGGCGGCATCCTGGTAGACCTGCAGGGAGAACTCTGCCAGGGTCTGAGGCGTGTAACCTAAGCCATTGGTCAGGGAGACTAACACCTCGGTGCGTGAGATAGGATCATCAGGGCTAGACTGATTCCCTGGAAAACCACTCATGAATCCGCTGGTATAGGCTTGGTGAATCGCAGGAGCTGCCCAGTGGCTATTGGGCACATCCTGGAAGACCACGGTCGCTCGCACGGCAGGTTGAGAAAAGGCTTGATGCAGTAGGGCGGCGAATTGAGCGCGACTGACAGGCTGATCGGAGTGAAATCTGCCATCGGGGAAGCCGCCCACGATACCTCGCGTGGCTAAGGCTTGAATGAAGGGGGCAGCCCAGTAGGTCGCAGGCACGTCTGAAAAGCCCGACTGAGCCTGCCTAACCTCTTGGGCAACGGCAACATTAGCCAGAATAGGGGACAGATGGAATGCCATTGCCCCGATCCACAGGTTTAACCACATACCTCTCATCGACCAATCCTGCTTAGTTGCTCACGAAGTTTTACCCCAACTCGATATGACTATTCTGGCCATTCGGGGGTTCGCCCTGCATAGGTAATCACGAACAGGATGTCCTCAATTTTTTCGTCCCGGAATCGCTGTTTCATCACCTCGGTATTGGGCAGGGATAGCGTCCACTCGCCGAAGGGGGTTTGACCCACCAGCAGCATCCAGGAACCGGCATTGCCGCGACGGGTGCTGATGATACCGTCCACGGTCTCGGTTTCGCCGCCCAGGCCAACGGCTTCGCCACCGGGTTTGAAGGTGAGGTTGGCGGTGACTTCAAAGGTTTCGCCGCTGCGGCGGGCGAAGTAGAGGAGCACCTGCTGGATTTTGAGACTGTCCAGGTTGGGGGGGAAGTCTTCTCGGCTGGTGCGGAAGCGGACGGTCATGGGGGTATCGGTTCGTTCGGGGTTGTGCAGGTCGTACCACTGGTCGGCGAACTGGTTCTTGAAGCTGAAGGGCCGATCGCCGCTGAGGCGAGAAGGTAAGGATTGAATCACCTGCTGGCGGTAGTCATAGCTGTCGAGGGCGGTGTATTCAATGGCGATCAGAATGTCGGCGATGGTGCTGTAGTCGAAACGGTTAGCGGCTCTCGGTAAGCGGAATTCCCAGGTGGTATCCACGCCCAAGCCTTCAAAGGGCAGCAGCATTTCGGACTGGGGTTCCAGTTCAAACAGGCCGGTGGCATTGGTGGAGGAGGTGAGGGCAACGGATTCGGGCGATCGGTTGGCGAACCGGGGTTGGAATAGACCGTCGTTGTTGACCACCACTCGGGAGATGCCGATGCTGGTGAGGGTGGCTTTGATGCCTTCGGTAGGAGGAATCAGGGCAATAACGGAGGTGCGGACGCGCTTGATCAATCGCAGGTAGTGACCGGGGAAGTCGCGATCGAACCCTTCCATCGGGGTGGCAAACACCAGCACGCCGGTTTCTTTGAACCGCTGAAATTCAAAGGGCGCAGTGCGAGCCAGGGAGATGACCTTGGTGAGTTGGAGTTTGCGTTGCTCGGTTTCCAGGCGGTATTGATCGAGTTTGTGAGACCGTGGCGATCGGTGGCCTCTTCGGAAGCGCCGCCCAATTGGTCTTCGGAGGGGACTTCCCAGTAGTCGTCCTGGATGTAGGCGGGAGGGAGTTGCTGGCGCTCGAAGGCAAGTTGGGCCTGGGCCAGTTTGGCCATGGCGGTGGACTGTTGCAGGAAGTAGCTGTAGATGCCTTCCAGGATGCCGCTCATCCAGTCGTAGAGTTCCAGGTTGGTTTCTTTGTTCTGGAGGAATTCCACAATGGCTTCGGCGTGCTCGACCTGGATGCGGGCGATCGTGCCTTCCTGTTCGACAATATCGACGCCGTCGTTGGCAATCTTGATTTGTTGTTTGCCAATGCGGATGGACTGCTGGGCAAGATCTAGCTGGAGTTGCCATTCCAGCTTACGGCGTTCTAGGACTTCAAACATCTGCAATCCTTGTATTGTTGCTCCCAGAGATTGTCCCACAAACGAAAGTTGCTCTGATGGAATAGTTGCAGCCTTTGCTGCTCCAGCATAAAGCACTGCTTGCGCAAAGAATAGCGTAGTTATTACCGCCTCTAAATTAGTCATGTACTGCGCTAGCCAAGCACTGTAATAACCAACCTGAATTTCAGCGCTCTCCTCTTGAAGTCTGGCTAGATCAACCTCATCCTCGGCCTGACGCAGGCGCAAATCTTGCAGGCGCACTCCGGCCCGGGCCAGTCGGATATCCTGACGGGCTTTGAGCAGGTTATAGCGTTCGGCATCGCGCTTCTCCAGGGTCGAGAGAAAGGCTCCTTCCATTTGCGCGGCCAGGTTGGCCAGTTGCTTGGCGCGTTCCACCAGGAATTCGTAGCGATAGGGAACGGGGGGCGGCGTAATCCGGGTGGGTAGGACCAGTTGCCCGCCTGCCCCAATGGAGGGCATGGCACTGAGGATATCGATGGGGGCGGCGTAGGGTTCCACGTCCCGTTTGACGCCAGCAATGTTGCGGCAGGTGCGCAGCTTGTACAGGCTGTTGTCGGCGTGGAGGTGCAGAGCTTTCAGGATCGGGTTGGTCGGAATGCAGAAATCAAAGGTCGTCACCGTTGGAGCTGTCGTGGCTACGGTGATACCGACAGCGGGGGTGGTTAGCGCCACTGCTCCACCCACCAGGGCAGGACGGGAGCGGAGGATGGGCAGCGTAGCCTGGGTAATGCCGCGCTCGATGGTGTCATTGACCAGCAGCAGCTTGGGCAGCGACGTGAAGGCTTGCTGTCTGGCGGCAAACAGGGTGGCGATCGTGGTGGGCACTTGCTCGGTCAGGGCCATGTGTACCACCTGTCTGGCTTGGGCCAGTCGGTACATAAAATCTTCTGGCCCTCCCATGATTTCCTGCACCGTTTCAGCAGTTTGTGACAGCACGGCTACGTGGCGGATGCCAGCCATTTCATTTAATAATCGCTGCCATGCGGCTTGCTGGTGCGCATCTTCCAGAGTAATCTCCAGGTTGCCGATCACGTCAATGCACCAGCCCAGGTATTGCTGTAGCTCTGGTGCGGTATCCAGCAGTTCCAGAGCAGTTTCGTACAGGGTTCTGGCATTGGGCAGGCTTTCTGCTGTGTCGCGGGTGAATTCGGCGTCGGCATCGGCCAGCAGGCAGCGCAGAATGGAAAACAGGGTAAAGCGGGTGTAGGTGTTGCGGCGGGTGGAGGCGATTTTGTGGATATCCAGGGGGTCGCTCAGCCAGTTGTCCAAAGTTCCCCGGTTGTAACCCGCTTCGTAGGTTTCTTCCCGTTTCAGCCCATAATAGATTTTCCGGATATCCAGGGGGCTGCTATAGTCGTAGACTGCTCTGTACCAGTCAAGAGCGGTGGTATATTCTCCGGCTCGTTGCAGTTGCAGGGCAAGAGCAACCGGCACAAAGTAAAAGGCTTCTTCCAGGTAGGTCAGGTTGGATAGAGAAAAGGGTGGCTGAATTTCATTGGTTTCCGAGAGTTCTGGTAGTCCGTTGTCGTTAAATGCTTCTATTATCCTGGCTCGTTGTCTCTGCAGTTCCAAAGCAGATAACTGCTCTGAAATATCAAACATCGCTCTGAGTCTGGGCTGGACAGGAACAGTCATCCCCGATTCATAAAGAGAGTCCTCATAGTTGATAGACATTGAGATACTACTTCTAACGAAGCCAAAGAATTTCTTCTTTGATGATTGGAGAATCAACCAGTTCTGCTCATAAGAAAAAGTTGATTCCGTAACAGATCCTTCTAACATTGATCTACAATTATGAGCAATCTTAATTCTATTTGGCTCAAAGTCAGCACAAGGACTCGACCATTCGTTTCCGTCACGTGTCTTAAAGTAGAAAATCGTTGGCTTCCCTTCATCATATAAACCATCTACATATGATTGCAAAACACTACGCAAAGTTTCTTCTTCGAATATTTCGTGAGAGGGCGGTAATGTACAATTATTCCAGCTCAACGAATAAACATAATCACTTGCCACTTTCCAGTCACCTAATTTCACATCGGAATACTTGGCATCTTCAACCTGATCGACAAACTGATCGATGATTTTTTTAGTTTTGTCTTGGTCGTTAATTCTGCTGGTTGTACTCAAAATCTCATATAATGAGGCGTAGGGGTTTTCAGTGGAGTCAACATAATGCTGAATATCGAGTCTAATATCATACAAATCAACTCCATTAACTTCTTTAAGCCAAGTATTAAAAGCATCCACCAAGCCACAGATTATTATTGGATTTTCAATAGATTTCAGTTTTAGCAACTTAAAGGCTGCAAAGGAAGCGCTTTGATCAGAGCGGAAGAAAATGGAAAGAGGTGAAAAGACGTAATCCGGATGTTGATTAAACAAAATTGATCCTAAATATTGGTAACACAAAACACGCCACAAGCCATCATCGCATTCTCCAAAAATACGGTATGAAAACAGTGGGTTTGTAGGAGGTATATCAGTGCTAGTTATCAAACAGAAATTTTTTTCTGAAATCTCGATCATGGCATGGAGCCGCTGAAATTTGCTTCCTTTTGCGGTACCAACTAAAGGTTTCCATTCTCCTTCAGCCCAGTCACTTCCTTCCTGGTTGAGATAGCGATCGTAAATTCTGCCATTCGGTAGCCGAATAGCAAGATGGGGTTGGGTTTTCGTTTTGTTTTTCTGGTCTCCAACTCGATTGTATTGTTTAACGACTGCCGTAAACTGGGTGGCTGATTCCGGGATATCTTCCAGGGGATTGGGTTCGCTGTCCCAGCGTTGGGATTTCAGGTTTTCCAGGTCATATTTGATGAACACTAACTGTGTCGCTCCCTTGACCTGGGTGAGAGCAAACAAGTAGATGAAACTGGTGCCCTCTGCAACTTCGTAGGGTACAGCCCCAATCACTTGGGTCACATTTTCTAGACCGGGCACTTCTTCCCAAAAGGTTTGGGCATAGCCTGCATTTTCCGACGCTGGATCGTAGGCAGACCAGTACACCCGACTCGTTACACCTCCCAGGCCAAACATATAGAACAGGGGGCGTTTATCCTCATCCCGTTTGATGCGCGTTTCTGCTGTGCAGGTTGCCTGCACCTTGAGGCTACAAACATCGTTAAAGTAGGCTTCATAGTGCTTCGCCAGATCCCTGGCTCCCTGGGGCGTCAGACGCGGGTTGGTGCGGAGCGCCTCAATGAGTTCGCGGAATACCGGAGTCTTTTGTCGGCGCAGGCTGGGTAGCAGGATATTTTCGGGATACAGGAAAACCCCCATGGCCGCTTTCCAGGTTTCGTAGGAGCCGATCCACAGCCATTCTTCGTCAAACTGTTCGTCATCGGTCAGGCTAAAGGGGAGATCCTCCAGTTGGCCGGTTCTGAGGGAAAAGATCAGGTTTTGCAGGGTGGTGATGGCTTGCGCAATGCGGGTCGTTTTCTGGCAACTGCCCATTTGGCAATCGATCAGGAGCTGTTCGGTTAGCCATTTGGCCTTTAAGGCCAGATCACTTTCTGGGACATCGGCTGCATTAATGAAGGCATCGCGGAGTAAGGTGAGGGTGGCTTCTTCGCAGGCATCAACGGCGGTATTTAATGCCGTAAGGGTGGTCTTTTCCTGATCCATGCGGGCATTGAGTTGATCCTGCCAGTCTCGTCGGCTCAGGAGAATTGCCAGGGGCGACTGTTGCCATCTTTCAGGTTCTTCGTCAGGAATTTGGAAGAAATCGGGACTGAGAATGATGTCGCGGGTTTGTTCCTGGTTACGCCATTCGGCAAAGACTCGCCGCTTCCTGGCTTGCACCAGACTCCAATAAACGACCTCCCACTCTGAATCGGTGATTTCAATCCCATTACTCAGCAGTTTGTCAGCCCGGATCAGCGTTTGGAAGTCATCGATACTGAGGCTGAGTTGGTCGAGCCGGAGTGAGATATCGTTGCCCTGGTCGCGTTCTGCTGCCAGGTCAAGCAGTTCTTGCAGCGATACCCCAAGGGTTACACGGACGATCGCCCCCAAGCCAGCTATTAAGCTGAATTTTTGAATCCGATGGTTGCCAGAGTCTACCAGGTAGAGTTGCCCATCCCCATCGACGGCGATTCCTCGTGGGTTAGAAAACTGACCCGATGCGTCTCCCCACTGAGTCCATGCGGCGAGTAACTTCCCATCGGCGTCAAACTTCTGAATCCGGTCATTGTCCGTATCAGATACATAGACATAGCCGCTGAAATCGACTGCAACACCACCAGGTCCCTGGGATTGTCCTGGTTCTGCTTCACTTACACCCCATTGTTTGAGGAACCTGCCATTGGTATCAAACTTCTGAATCCGGTTGTTGCCCTGATCGGCGACATAAACATAGACATTTTTGGAATCAACAGCAATCCCGGTCGGTTCTTGAAACTGCCCCTCTTCACTATCCTGCAATCCCCACTGTTTCAGCAAGGTGCCGTCAGCCGCAAACTTCAAAATTCGCTGGTTATCCGTATCGGCGACGTAAATATCTCCATTGCGGCGATCGATCGCAATCCCATGCGGTTCACGAAACTGGGGTAGGTTGGCAGCCTGTGCATCCCAGATAGGGATACCCCTTCCCTCTGGCGAAAACTTCTGGATCCGATGGTTCTCGGAGTCTGCGACATAGATATTTCCTTGAGCATCCACAGCAATGCCACGAGGATGTTGAAACTGTCCAGGGGCACTTCCCTGAGATCCCCATTGCTTCAGATAGCTCCCATCGCCCTCCCTAAACTTTTGAATGCGATGGTTTTCCGAGTCTGTGACATAGACATTTCCAGCCTCGTCTACGGCGACTCCCCAGGGATACTCGAATTGGCTATTTCCACTGCCACGGCTTCCCCACCTTAAATAGAGATTGTTTTCTCGGATATTTTTTAGGTTGCTTGTTTGGGCATCACTCCACTGCTGCCGACCCCGCAGGATGTCATAGGCTGGATCGCCCTCCATTAGGGTTTTTAAGTCCTCATCACCAATGACATCTGGATCGATGATGGCGGACTGACTGCGGAGACGCAGTGCCCGCTGCCACAGGGCGCGAGTTTCTGGGGTAGCTCGCCAGCGGGGCAGTTTGGCTTTCAGTTTCTGCCAATAGTCGGGCGGTTCTTCCCCAACCCAGGCGGGATAGCACTGCTTGAATTTATAGGACTGCGTCAGGATGGTGTAGACCTCTGCCCATTCCGGTTGAGTAGGCAGGTTCTGGGGATTGTTTGCCTCTGCCTTGGCTTTGATCTCCATCAGGTGGTTGAAGTCTTCAACCGTCATGCAGAGAGTTGTAGCGATCGCCTCTCTCGCCTCTCTCACCCGCGTATCATCACCACTGTCCAAACCTGATTTCAGGGCATTCAGGAACTCTGACCATGAATCTTGATGAGGGCCAAGGGCCGCAACCAGCATCGCCTCAAAGCCTTCGGTTTCCCGGGTCGTTTGCAGGCTCTCATAGGTGCGATCGATCTGGTCTCGTCGGGTCTGCCAGAGTGTGAGGGCGAGTTTGCCCACCGTTGGTTCAGGCAGGTCAGTGAGTTTAAGCAGATCGGGATCGAGAATTGGGACGTTATCTTCTTCGGTACTCCAACCGGGAGTATCGGTACTCCAACCGGGAGTAGGATATTCCCGCTTTAATTTTTGGGCGGTAGTCAAGAGCCTGTGAACTTCATCCCATTGGTCGGGAGTGGGTTCAGTGGCAGGATCGTCTGCGATTGCTTTGATTTCCATCAGGCGCTTGAAACCTGGAACGGTCAGATAGAGGTTGTGATGAATCACGACGATCGCCGCTAATTGCTGTTCAGAGTTGTCTTCAGAGCTGTTTAATGCCTCTTGGAGAGCCTCTAAAGTAGCGTAGGGACTCCAGGGCGGGGGAAGGCTGGGATCTTGACTACCAACAGCATGTTTCACCTTCGCTTCAAACCCACTGACCTCGATCAGGTCAGCTTTGATCTCTTCCAGGCGGACTTGGCGACGTTCCCAGAGGATAGCTGCAAATTTACCTGTCAGAGGTGCTGGCAACTCGCCCAACGTTTCCAGGGTGCCAAGCTCTGGATCAATCAGGGGAAGCCGGGTGAGGCAGTCAGGCGCAGGTGGCCAGTCGCCTTCCAGGGATGGGCGTAGCGAGATCCAGAAATATTTGGAGCTGAAGAGAACAGGCCGGAGGGGGTTATCTGTTTCAAGAGGCAGTGGCTCAGGCGGCAGCCCGTTTTCTAAAGTTTCTTCTTCAGCAATCCAGGTCTGGAAAAGACTGACTTTCTGAGCTTGCACCAGAATGGAGAACAACTCTTCCCATTCGTCCTCTGGAATGGTGCTTTCCTGGGTCGGTGTCAGATCGGATTTAGCGATGATTTGCATGAGCCGCTTAAAGCTCTCAGTGCTCAGCTTCAATTCGGTTTGGATGCTCTGTTGGGTGGCCTCAAGGTCTTGCCCGCGTTCCAGATTTTTGTTGAGTCTTGTGAGCTCTTTTCTCAAATCGGTAACGGTTTCGCATTGCCAAGTGGGTCGATGAAATAAGTTTCCTTGCTCATCTTCGTAGTCGTAGGTTATGTCTTCAATCATTCGCTCCAGAACGGCTATTAGATCACCATTTCTGCGGCATTCCCGCAGATCCTCTAGCTGACCATCCACCCATTGCCGCCGCTTACACCAGAGATCAAAGGGAAGAGCAGGCTCGGTAGCTGGTTCCTGGGCAAACGGTTCCCGGAAGTCGTCGGGGCCAATCACATCGGGGTCAATGACAGGCAGCAACTTGGATTCGGTGTAGGTATCATCAGGGTTTCGCTGGTACAGGTCGGCGGGCCAGTCTTGTTGCTTCCAAAGGTCACGCAGATACTCCAGTCGCCAGCGCAGGAAATCGGGAAAAATTGATACAAAATTCGATAGGATAAGGTCTGTATCACTGGAATAGCCCTGAAAAATACCTGAGAGACCGCTCTGGTTTTGTTCAAAGAAACGTCCCACATACCCAGGTGAGGGTGTGCCTGGAGTAGGAGGCAAATAGATTCCTGCACCAGAGGCAACTAGCTGGGTTGGTTCTTTGATTTCATTTCGATAAACCTTGACAGTTAATGCTTGTGCTTGCCTTTCAAGGGTGATGTAGAGTTTGCGGTTTGAATCTGTATTTTTATTCCACTGAAGTCCGGTGAACTTCCAGAGAATGCCGCCCCCTTCTGATGGATCTACTTGTAGGTCATATAAGAGCGGATCGCGGTTAGTATCTACCAATCCAAATAGTCTTTCCAGATTTTGCTCATTCAGTTCATTCAGCGGATTGGCGTTGTCCAGTGTTAGATAGAGTTGATCAAGATACTCCGATCGCACTCCCAGGCGATCGCCCAGAAGCTGACGCTCTTTCGGGCTGGCAGTGCGGACTAGCCGAATGGCATCGTAGGAGGTGCCAATCTGGTTGAGCAGAGTGCGATAGGCTTCAAACAGATAGGTTTGATAGGCAACCGGATCGATGGGGCGGTGCTGGACTTGCAGATATTTTCTCAGAACCTCAATGGCAATTCTGACCTGTCTGACTTTGCGCTCTACCTGTTCGTAGGCGACGGGATATTGGCTGAAGGGTTGGTGAAGCTGAGTTTCCAGATCGGTTAGGCTAACCGGCACACTTCCTTGCTTGACGACGTGGGTCATGGTGTACTGGAGCAGATCGGCCAGGTACGCCACCGGACTCACGGCAGATTGACTGTCGGGACAGCCACAGACCTGGGGAAACAGATCGCCGAGATGCTCCCAGAGCCACTTCCAAAAGGCAGAATTGGCCCTATACCAACCGCTGGCAAGATCGGCCCGCACGTTGGTGAGAATATTGCCAAAGCTGTTCATCTGTAGCACCGCCTGTTGATACAGGGATTCCGCTTGCAGGGTGGGCAGGTCGTCTTTCAGGTGGGCCACAAAGGTCGATCGCGGGGTGCTGGCAATGGTGGCCATGCTGGAATAGCCCTTGTCGATTAATTTGGCGTTGAGCTGCACGTTGGAGGACAGCAGGCTCAGGTAGGCATGGGCTTCCAGCATGGGCACGGCGGGGTCATTGGGAATGCCCTCCAGTTGGCTAATGCCCCCCTGCCGCCGGATTTGATCCAGGGTGGTGATGTTGTAGGTTGACAGAAATGCCAGCAGGGTCGCTGGGAACTGGATGTGTAGGGCCGCTGCCAGGTCGGTAAAGGTGTAGTGGGAGGGCAGTCTGGGCACTACCACCCGTAGAATGACCGGCTCGGTCTGGTCGATCTGCACCACGATTTCGGTTTGGTAAATTTCCTCTACCTGGGGGGTGAGGACGTGGAGCCGCAGTCGCCGCTGGGCCGGGGGTGGCGGCGGCGGGTCAGCCGGGGCAGGGGTGGTATAGGTGAGGGTGAAGCGACCTTCGTTGGTGGTGGTCACCGCTCCCAGGGGTTTGGGGTCTGGGCCTGCATCCAGATCAAACGCCTGCACAATAAAACCGGGCAGCGGAGCGTTGGTTTCTTGATTCAGCAGTTGCCCCGGCAGGGTGTGGGGAATATCGGGTTTTTCTTCAGGAATGTCTACTTCAATGACGACTTCGGTATCGCCCGCAGGGATGTTCCAGAGGATGGAATCTTCGGTACTTTTGATCAGTTCGTTGTCGCGAAAAACTTTGAAGAACAGATCAGGACGCAAGTCGCCAAACCACGCTTGAAACTGAGATGAGGTGAAGGTGATCTGAAAACGCCCCGTGGCATCGGTTACGGCAGTGCCAAGGCGATCGTCCACCATCAAATCCTTGTCCCAGGCTTCGACTCGCAAGCCCGCAACGCCCTGACGGGTAGACTGGTTGAGAACGCGACCCAGAATGCGATAGGTAAGCGTCGGTTTTGGCAGGAGAAAGCGCAGCAACAGGAGAAGCAAAACTGCTACAAGGATAACCAGTGAAATGATTACAATCCATTGCGTATCCATTACCCTTCCTCCCTCTATCGCTATTTTTTATGAGGCGATTTATTATTCTTTAAACCATCCAAACGATGGTGAATCTGATTGATACTCCAAGTCAGTAATTTTGTCTATTACGTCTCCTCGCTAGTATTTCCTGGATTGGTTTTGGCAAAGACAACGTCCTCATACACCAGAGCAATCGGACAACAGAAGTCAATACTAGTAAATTGCACTTCCAGGTCTGTTTCGTTAGTAGTGGTTTCATCCAGGGAATAGGGAGTCAGTTCCCATTTACCTTTTTCGTTGAGTCGATAGCACTCCACATTGATTTTTTCGGCATCAATCAGAACGTACTCTTTGAGCGTATTGATGCGACGATAGTGTTTAAACTTTTGCCCCCTGTCGAACCCTTCTGTGCCAGGAGAGAGCACTTCTACAATCAAACAAGGATGATAGGCAACCTGGCGGGCAGTCAGATCCCGGTTGTCGCACGTCACCATCACATCAGGATAGTGAAATGGCCCTTGCTCTGAGACTCCCACTTTGGCATCTGCCATAAAAACTTTGCATCCTTTACCCCGCAGGTGGGCTTTGAGAGCAG
>JBBIQC010000043.1:0-15145 GCA_037442585.1 Oscillatoriales cyanobacterium bin_317 | reverse complement strand
CGCTATTTTCCATTGGGACATGATGTTCTACGGTATCGACCAATCCTCCAGTACGCCGCACGATCGGAACGCAACCATAGCGCATGGCCAGCATCTGACTAATGCCGCAGGGTTCAAACCGGGAGGGCATCAGGAAGGCATCACTTCCGGCATAGATACGACGGGCGAGAATGTCATTATGTAGCAGATAAACGGACATCCGACCAGAGTAGCGGGAGGCCAGTTGCCACATTTGAGTTTCATAGTAGCGCTCTCCCGTTCCCAGCAGAATAAACTGCGCGTTGGAATAAGCCATGAATCGATCCAGAATCTGCAATGCCAGATCAATCCCTTTCTGCTCCACCAACCGCGTCACCATGCCAATCAGAAAGGCTTCGGAATTCACTTCCAGACCGACTTCTTCCTGTAAAGCAATCTTGTTGGCCTGACGATTCTCTAAGGTATCCACCGTGAAGGTCTGGGGCAGGCTTTTGTCCGTTGCCGGATTGTAGGAAGCGGTATCAATTCCATTCAAAATCCCGGTTAATTTGCCGCTGATGAAGGACATCAGGCCATCCAACTGCTCCCCATAGGCTGGAGTTTTAATCTGCTCTGCATAGGTGGGAGAAACAGTGGTGACGCGATCGGCAAACTGAACCGCCGCGGCCATCGTGTTGTGACCCTGCATGAACCACGGGCACCAGGTAATTTGCTCTAACCGCCAGCGCCACGGCCCCTGATAGGCCAGATTGTGAATGGTGAAAACAGTGCGAATATCGTGCGTTTCGTGCAGCCAGACCGGAATCATCCCCGTATGCCAGTCGTTACAGTGAACGATTTGGGGCCGCCAGTGGTAGCTCCAGATGAACTCCGTCGCTCCATTGGCAAACAGGGTGAACCGCCAATCCTCATCTTCCCCGTAATAAATTCGACGCGGAGAAAATACGGAGTGGCCAAATAGATAAAGCGGCACGTCGGAATGCGGAAGTGTTGTTTCAAAGACCTGAAAATCCTGAAACATAGCGGTTCCGTGCCAGATGGGTTCCTTGGGGACTTTCAGCTTTTCTGACAAGAAGCCGTAATAGGGCATGAAAACTCGGACATCATGGCCCATCTTCTTCAGAACCTTTGGCAATGCCCCAACGACATCCGCCATACCACCAACCTTTGCCAGTGGTGCTGCTTCTGCAGCCACAAACAGGATTCGCATGCTGATTTATCTACTCCCTATATGGTCTTCTCGATCGGTCAGTCTTTGATCAATCGATAAAGATTCGCACTGTGATCATAAACCAGAGCGGCTTTCCTGTCTGTTCAAAGTTAAGGGAGAGTTTCCAGTTTTAAGTTCTCAATTTAAACCTTGTCCAAGTCCAGAACCGTAGTTCCTCTTATAGGAAAACGACCGTTCTCTAGCTGGACTTGGTTTAGAACTCAAAACTTCTCACTTCACTCCCGTTGAATCGTTGCCAGAATTTCGTCCAGGATGTCCTGGGCACCTTGTTGTCGCAGGCACTGGGCCAATTCGGTACCTAACCGTTCGGCTTCGGCAGCGGGGCCAGTGACGCTATCCTTCACGAGTTTCTGTCCGTCCAGACTGGCGACAATTCCAGTCAGGGTCAGGGAATCGCCATCTAAAACGGTGTTAACCCCGATCGGTACCTGACACCCGCCTTCCAGTTCCCGCAGAAAGGCCCGTTCTGCATAGCAGCGATCGGCGGTCGGTTGATGCTGCAGAGCTTTCAGGAGTTCCAGGATTTCTGCGTCGTCAGCCCGACATTCAATCCCCAATGCGCCCTGTCCGACAGCATGAAGAGAGATTTCGGCAGGAATGACTTGATGGATGCGATCGCTCATACCGAGACGCTCCAATCCAGCTACAGCCAGAATCAAGGCATCATATTCCCCCGCATCCAGTTTGGCTAAGCGGGTATTCAAGTTGCCGCGCACATCTTTGAAGCTGAGATGAGGGAAGTGATGGCGCAGTTGAGCCAGACGACGCAGGGATGACGTACCCACAACGGCTCCTTCTGGCAAGGTTTCCAGTCGTTTGTCTTTCTGCTGTTCGTGAACCACCAGAGCATCGGCAGGATTTTCTCGCTCCGTCACACAACCCAGCATCAGTCCTTCGGGCAGGCGGGTGGGCAGGTCTTTCAGGGAGTGAACGGCAAAGTCAATATCGCCATTGATCATCCCGACTTCCAGTTCTTTGGTAAACAGTCCCTTATCGCCGATTTTGGCCAGTGCCACATCTAAAATCTTGTCGCCCTGAGTGCTCATGGTATGGACTTCAAAAGTGCGATCGGGGAATGCCTTCTGTAACTGATCCTTAACCCAGTAGGTTTGAACCAGCGCCAGTTGGCTTTTCCGGGAGCCAATCCGAATGGTGCGGGTGGAGGTGTTGGAAGCAGAAGGCGATGCGGCTAAGGACATACAGAGAATTTAAAGTGTGGCTTTGTTAAGTGACTTTATCCACCTTACCGCAGTGTGTCCCCCTATAACCGCGCGTTTCAGGCGGTTTCAATGTTAAGGATGATTAAGCAACAAACATATCTGAGGAAGTCGCGATCGCCCTGCGTAGGGGCGTGGCATTCGGCCAATGATCTCTTAAAAACACTACAAAACTATTACCCGAATGCTACGCCCTTACAGGTCTATGGTAGAAACCGGGGTTTTTAAAGCGTCCTTATAAGATCTGGATTTAATAACTGCCAAATTCCTGTAAAGGATGGGTCAGGTAATCGTGGTCATATATGATTTCCAGACTATGCTAATTTTTCTATTCAACCTAATTTATTGCGAGTTAAAGCAGACTCCAACATGGAATAAGAACCAGTAGTGAATTCAGCATCTGTGAAATCAATATTCGAATTATTTAATCTTTCCATACCCCTCGTATAATACATTTGAAGCATCATTGGGATTCCAAGATCATATGTAGTAGCTACAAGCTGGGAGTTTTCTGGCAGGTCTATTAAAGAGAAATCGAACGTAACATAACATTCATCTATGGCCCTTCCAACCTCAAAGTCTCCTCCAGGAAAAGTTTCAACTGTTACCTTCTCGCTTAGCTTTTCAGTTCCAGGTTCTATATAAGTCAAGATTGAATTTATATTTACTTCCTTACGGATAAAACTTGCTTTTGTGGTAACTATAATTACTCTAATAGGCACATCATCTACTTTGTAGGAGCCTTCCTTAAAAACAACAAATCTTTTTAATTCAAGGTTTTCCCCTTTAAAATCATCCTTCAAAAGCTCTTCCTTAATCTTCCCAAACAAGAAATTTAATGAGGCTTTGATTTGCTCACTGGTTTGAGCAAATCTAGTAATTCTTTCTATAGAAAATTTGCCTTCATTAGCAGATGTAAACAAAAAGGATACTTTAGTTTCTTTGTATTGATAAAAGTCTATTGTCAGCTTGCTCTCGTAGCACCAATTTCTAATTTCATCGTCGGTTAGACTATTAAGTTCTCTTAACTCAATACCATACTTGTCAGCTTTAGCCTGTGCACCTTTTGTAAAACCAGAGGAAGATACTGCTATCATTCTGTACGCTTGAAGACTTAGCCTTCTCCCAATTAATTCTTCTACCCACTTCACATCCTGGGCCTTACGATGCAATCTACACTCAACGTGAGTAATTTCTTCGTTTTTTCTAATTGTTATATCTATTTGTCTTAATTGGTCTGGATTATCAGGATCAGGGATTGAATCATTCCAAGTCACGATAGCGTCTTCTTGAGCAAGAAGTCTATTAATTCTTTCTATTCTTCTTTCAAATTCATCAGATTCTTTTGTCATTAGCTTCTGGTTCAAGTCAATACCAAGAACAAAGCTTATATTCTTCTAACAAAGCAGAGTTCTCTGCCAAGAGTTTAGCGCGGAGAACCCTGCTTTTGCTTATCCACTGTACTTCTATCAAGCAGTGGCCTGGGCAACTTTATCTTTGGTAGCGGACTGCTGCATCAGTTTCAAATAAAGTTCACCCAATTGAGTGGCTACGCCGTCCCAACTGAACTTTTCCTCGACGTGCTGGCGAGCGGCCAGACCGAGATCCCGTTGCCAGGTCGGGTTCATCAGGATGCGATCGATCGCCGCTGCAAAGGCCGCTTCATCTTTAGGATGAACAAGCAGTCCGGTGGCTTCCGATCGCACGGTGAACTGTAACCCGCCCACATTGCTGGCAATCACGGGAGTCCGGCAGGCCATCGCTTCTACGGCCACCAGCCCAAAGGGTTCGTAGTGGCTGGGAACCACGGAGACATCGGCAGCGGCATAGTAAGTCGGCAGATCGGTTTTGGGATTCAGGCGACCGGGGAAGTGAGTGATGTCACTCAGTCCTAATTCAGCCACAATTCCTTCAATCCGTTCCCGTTCCCGACCATCGCTCTCACCCGGACGACTGCCGCCACCAATGATCAGCCGGACTCGTTGATGTTGTCGTACCTGAGACTGAGCCACGGCCCGCACCAGCGTTTCAATGCCCTTGCGAGGATCGAAGCGACCGACATAGAGAATCACCTTCTCATCGGGATCAATGCCCAGCGTGTGTCGTGCGGCTTCACGGGAGACGGAACCAAAGTGATGCACATCCGTACCACAAGGGATAATGTCGATGTTGCCCTTGGTGGAAACGAGCGATCGCATGTGTTCCTTTTCTTGAGGACTGGTAGCGACAATCCGTTCCGCCGTTTCCAGGCACATTTTTTCAACGTCCAATCGGGTACTGGCAATCAGGGGCACCGTAGGAATCGATTGATACTTCACGGCTCCTAACGAGTGGTAAGTATGCACCTGGGATACTGGCAACACTTTCTTCAGTTGCATTCCCACCCAGGAGGAAAGCCAGTAATTGGTGTGCACCACCCGATAGGGGTAGCCCGACTGACGTTGGAATTTAAGAAATCCCTGCACAAAGGTCGGCAGATATTCAAACAGTTCATCACGGGGAATGAACATCTTGGGGCCAGCACTAATCCGAATCGTGCGACAGGTAGGCGTATGTTGCACAATCTTGGGCTGATCGGGATCCGCACGACGAGTGTACATATCCACCTGCCATCCCTGCCTTGAAAGGGCTTCTCCTACCTGGCGGACATAGACATTTTGGCCGCCTGCTTCTTCCTTACCAATTTCAGCCGCTGGATCTCCATGCACTGAGACTAGAGCAATGCACTTCTGGTTTTGAAAAAACATAACTCTGTTGCTGTAATTAACACTAAAGCGGGTAAAAGATATGCAGAACCAGCAAGAATGACAGAATCCTTTGCTGCCCTGGTGCCAAACGTTTATTTAGAGAACTAAACCTTGCTTAAATTCAGAACTGCAGTTTCTTCTAAGAAGAATTCAGATTCTCAATAGCATCGATTTAGTCGCCAGATAAAGAGCACCTTCTCAACGAGGAGGTCGATTATCTAGCTATACTCTAGGACTTGGCTTGCATAAATTTCATCATTCTTGAGAAGGAACTTACAAAGCTACTTAAGGATGAGAAAACTTCCTCAGGTAGATCAGGGAACAGGAACACACTCACGCCTTGGCCTTATCCGACTGGCATGGAATTTAGGAGAAACATCCCAAGTCGGAAAAAATAGTTGACTAATTGCATTTGATTCAACATCCACTAAACCTACGATCGCGGCACACGATCGTTCTCTAATCAAAAGCTCTAAAGGAACCAGTTCATTGCATGGGTATTTTCTTAAAACGGAGTCACTAATGAGATCAAAAATTTATCGAGTAATGAAACAGCTTTTGCAATCTCAACTTTCAATCCGTAACCTTCAGAAAAACTGGGAATGATATTGCTCTCCTCCAGCTACGACTACAAATGAGTGATAACTCAAAGTATTTTTTACTTTCAGATGACTGAACTTTAACACAACTTATCGTTTGTGACTTCATTTAATAAATAAAAATTAAGTTGTTGTTATTGAGTAACTGTAAAAAATATTACTGCAATTACTAAAGAACCATTAAAGCATTTTTGGAGTAACTAATAGACATTAACGCAGGATGCGCTCATGCAAGCGTAACGCATCAATCCTACGCAAAACAGGGATTATACTATCATCAACTCTTTCTAGCGAGAAAGATCTCTACCGCTTAAAAGCTCTTAAAAGTTAAATCTCACTTACTGGTGATTTCACAGATTTTAGAGCGATCGAGGTATCATTTAACACCTGAAATTTGACGATCGCAAGATAAGAAATACATATATAAATTTTTGATTAAGATTATCTGGCTGATTAATTAGCCAGATGATGCCCTGTCTCGATCGCAAGGCCTGCTTTCAGTTAAGCCTTGCAAATCTGATAAATGGCTGATGATAGCTCGCGGTAGCCTAAGGAACCGAACTAATACAGGCGACTGAGAACATAATCGGCCAACTTCACCAGAGCCTGCCGTGAGGAGGAAGGCGGTAATTCCGCCAAACACTCGATCGCTAGACGACTGTGGTGTCGGGCAAGTTCCCGCGATCGCTCAATTCCTTGACTATCTCTGACGAGAGCAACGGCCTGTTCCAGATCCCCTGGCTGGGCAAACTCCCGCTCAATTAAAACTTCCAGGAATGGTTTTTCTTCCAAAGCATATAAAACTGGAGCGGTTAGATTGCCACTTTGTAGGTCAGATCCGGCAGGTTTACCCAGTTCATCGGTAGAGCCAGTGAAATCCAGGATATCGTCTACAATCTGGAACGCTAAACCAATATGGCGACCGTAAGCATAGAGATTGCTGGTCAGGCTATCAGAGACTTCGCTCAGAACGGCGGCAGCCTTGGAACTATTGGCAATTAAACTGGCCGTTTTGTAATAGCTTTTCTCCAGATAGGCATCGATCGACAGAGTGGTCGAGAAGCGGTTTAATCCCTGCTGAATCTCTCCTTCCGCCAGATCCATAATCACCTGGGATAGCAACTTCACCACTTCTAAATTGTCCAGATTGGCCAGATACCAGGAGGATTGGGCAAACAGAAAATCTCCCGCCAGCACCGCAATCCGATTGCCAAAACTACTGTGAACGGTGGGTACACCGCGCCGCAGTTCCGCCTCATCCACCACATCATCATGCACCAGGCTGGCGGTGTGGATCATCTCCGTAATTTCTGCTAAACGGCGATGCCGGGAGGTAATCTCTTGACCGGGGAGCGTGGCCCTTGACACCAGGAGTACAATAGCGGGTCTGACCCGTTTTCCTCGCGCCCCAAATAAATGCTCGGCAGCGGCATAAAGAATAGGATGACGCGCACCAATCAGGCTTTTGAGGTTTTCTGTCAAAAGAGTAAGGTCGTCCTCGACGGGTGCAAAAAGGGAAGTAGCTGAAGTCATGGATGTGCGACTCAGACCGTAAGGTTACGAAATTTTAAGTAATCTATACTCATTCTAAGGGATCGATTCCCTGTAAGGCAGAAAATCCTGGTAAAAACCTATCTTCCTTGCAGACGAGGAGCTTAGGTGATGCTGCGCTTTCCAGCCCTAATCTCACTGATTCGTGTCTGAGCTACACCGATATCTTTGCTTAACCGGTAGGGAGTAAGGGCCAATGGCTCAAGAAACTCTAGCCGAAGAATTTCATCAGGATGGCTATTGGGCAGACGATCGTTGGCCATAAAAATTCTTCTCAATGGTAGTTTACTATTTCGACTTGATCCGCCTTATTTTCATCTGTCCAGACAAGGAATCCGTTGACCCATCTACCCTTCCACCAACCGCTTGAACCGTCGATCGCTCGTAATGGCCTCAAAATCCTCATCCGTAGCCGCTTGTTTACGGTAGGCGGCGTTAAGTTGAATGGCTTTTTGGAGATATTCCAGGGCTGGCTCGGCTTTCCGTTGCAGGGCATAGCAGGCGGCCTTGTTGTAGTAAGCACTGGCGTAGCTGGGATTGAGGGTGGTGGCTTTGTCGAAGCTGGCGATCGCTTCGTCATCCCGTCCCAGGCTCACCAGGCTGTAGCCCCGCTTGTCCCAGGTTTTGGGATTATTCGGGTTGAATTGAATGGCTTTTTCAAAGGAGTTGAAGGCTTCCTCATGGCGTTCCAGTTCCTGCAGAGCCAGTCCCCGGTTTAACCAGGCTACGGCATCATCGGGTTTGACCTGAACGGCCTTGTCGAAGGACTTAAAGGCATCTTCTTGCCGCTGCAGATAACCCAAGGCCACTCCCCGATCGCACCAGGCTTGATGGAGAGAGGGCTGGAATTCTAAAGCCTTGTCATAGGAGGAAATGGCATCTTCGTACCGTTTCAAGCGGACCAGCACCAGGCCGCGATTAAACCAGGCTGGGGCATGATTAGTTTGCAACTGTACCACTTTGTCGAAGGCAGCCAGTGCTCCTTCATACCGTTGCAGTTTCCGTAAGGCATTGCCCCGGTTGAACCAGACTTCTGGATTCTGCGGCTTGAATTCCAGGGATTTGTCAAAGGCGGCGATCGCTTCTTCGTACCGTTCCAGGGCCTCCAGGGCCAAGCCTTTATTAAACCAGACTGAGGCATTAGTGGCCTGAATCTCCAGTGCTTTGTCATACTCGGCGATCGCTTCCGCATAACGGCCTTCTGTCCGCCAGCGATCGCCTTTTTTGGCAATTTCTTCTGGATCGATGAACAATTCGGGGCGATTCGTCTCTAGCCGTTCCACCTGGCTGTTCAGGCGATCGAGTTGACTCTGGACGTGATCCAGCAGGGTTTCGGTAATTACCTGGGGTGAAACGTCTGCCAACTGTTTCAAAATCACTTCTTTCTGACTCTGGGCATCCGTTTGCAAAATCGATAGCTGAGTTGCCAACTCGGTTTCCAGGATTTGTAGCTTCTGGAAGGTCTGGGCTTTCTGATTTTCGGTGGCGGCCTGCAGGTCAGCCAGGCGATCGCTGACCCGGCTTTCCAGTCCGGCCACCACTTCCCGGATGCGGCCCTTTTGGGTCTGAATTTGGGTTTTCAGATCGTCCAACTGGGCCAGAATATCGGCTTCAGATTGCTCCAGGGTAGCCAGCACGGAATTGCGTTGGGATTCGGTACTGGTCTGGAATTCAGCCAATTGCGCCGTATAGTCTGCCTGTAAGCGCTCGACAATCTGCCGCATGGCTCCCTGCTGATGCTGGGCCTCATTCTGCAGGTTTTCTAACTGGGTTCGGACTTCGGCATCCAGAGTTTCCAGCGTCTGCTGCAGGGCCTCTTGTTGGGCTTGAGTTTTGGCCTGTAAGCCAGAGAACTGCTGTGTCAGATCGGTTTGTAAGGTCTGCAAATTGCTAAACAGATGCTGCCGTTGTTGCTGGGCATCATTCTGCAATCGAGTGAGTTGAGCCGAAAAATCCGCCGCCAGCGTGTCCAGGCTTTGCAGGATCTCCTCTTTGCGTCCGTAAATCCCGCTGCGGATTTGGGACAGTTGGCTGGCGAAGTCAGCTTCCAGCCTTCTCAGGTTTTCCAGAATGGCGGCAATTTTCTCCACATTCTGTTGCAGTTTGGACAGGGAGGGGGCAAACATGCCTTCCAGTGCCTTCAGTTGCTGAAACACATGCTCGGTGCGACCCTGGGCTTCTTTTTGCAAGCGGGTTAATCGATTACTAAAGAGGGTTTCGGATTGTTGCAGAGTTTTCAGGGTGGCATCCTGGCGCGATCGTGCCCCTTCCTGTAACTCATTCAACTGGCTGACAAATCCTAACTCCAGCCCCTCTAAGCGCAGTCGTGCCGCCTCCAGTTGGCCCTCCAAATCGGTGGTACGCTGCTCCTTTAACTGGGATAGCTCGGTGACTAACTGAGTTAAGCGCTCCCGTTGAGCGTCCATCTCTGCTACAAAATCGTCTGCTCCCTGGTTCATGTCGTCCGCCAGGTCATCAGCTTCCCGGAGAATCGCATCAATTTCCTTTCCGGCCCGCAGCACTCGCTGTTCCAGATCGGCCACATCATCCAGTTGTGCTTTCACGGCTGAGGCAATTTCCTGCATCACCGATTGCCGGATCCGCCATACCGTCACCACTGCTGCTCCCAACAGCAGCACCATCACCGCCAGCAATCCTGTAAATAAGGTAGCTGTTTGATTCAGGGCACGGTTGGCCTGTAATTGAGCCTGCCGCTGATTCTCCAACTCGGCTCGCAGTTGCTCCAGGTCTTGCCGTTCTTTAGAAACCGGAACCGGAACTGCCGGAACTGATGGCACACTGTCCGATGGAGCCAATTGCGCCGTAGCGGGAGTCGCCAACAGCAGGGAGGTGAGGAGAGCAAGACTGAGACGTGATACCAATGTGGGAACCTCTGGCTTTTCCACGGGAGCGAATATGCTCTTTTAGTGTAGAAGGCTGCGCCCTCTTGGTGTCATTTTACTGGAGTCCACTGATCTTGCAGAGGTCGATCGCCTGCTACCGCTTACTCCTTCTTATTGAAAAATTAATAATCGTCAATTGTCTGTTGCAATTGTTCAAATTTCGCTGTAGCGTTCAGTCAGTTCTGGCTTTTATCCCCTTTGGCAAGCCGTAGTCTGAGCCGATGTATGGAACAGCAAAATCTTTTAGTCTCCGGGTTCAGTCTAGAGCTTGCCATCGATCCGCGTCCCTTGACCGTTTGCCCAAATACTTCCTTGCAAGCGGCGATCGAGATCATGGGAAAAGCCCAGAATAGTTGTGTGGCACCCGGTTTGGAATTGTCGCTACACCCGAATTTGCAACGGCAGGCACGGGCACAGGTGTTGCTGGTCGTAAACGAGCGCGATCGCCTGTTAGGAGTGTTTGGGGAACGGGAAGTCCTGCACGCGATTGCCTCTGGTGTTGATTTGATGCGGACGACGGTGGCAGATGCAACCCAGCAACCTGCGATCGTCCTCACTTATTCTCCAGAGGTAACGCTCTTTACGGCCCTGGCCCTGCTCCGCCAGCATCAAATTCACCACCTGCCTGTTGTCAGTACTGAGGGAACCGTAGTCGGGCTGATTACAGCGGCTGGTATTCGGGCAGCCTTACATGTGGATGATTTGCTCAAATCCCGTCCTGTAACCGAAGTCGCTAAGGATCCCGTGGTTCAAGCTCCCCAGACCACTTCAATCCTGACTGTGGCTCGTTTAATGGCAGAACGGCAGGTGAAGCAGGTCGTTCTCACTCAGACCAACGCGGATCAGGAAACAACTGCTGTAGGAATCATTTCAGCCCGAAACATCATTTTGCTGAACAGTTTAGGGCTGGACTTAGCCAAGTTACCTGCTACTGCCGTTCTGAATCCGGCCTTACCGTGCTTTAGTGCTTCAGAGTCTGTGTTAGCAGCTTACTGGTATATGCAACAACAACAGGTGCAGCACTTTATCGTGACTTCACCAACAGGCGAATGGCTGGGACTGGGAACCCCCACTAGCTTTCTCTATACTCTGGATTTGCCCGCGATCGCGGATGTGGCGATCGCGGTGGAGCAGTCTATTGAAGCGTTTGCGGCTGATGGCGATCGCTTTACGCCTCCGTCCCTGGTCATGGCAGAGTCTTCTTCCTTGAATCTGGAGGAATTGCGGGAACAGTTAGCCTGTAGCCGTTTGCTGGAGCGCATGGCCCTGCATATTCGGGAATCGCTGCAACTGAACACCATTCTCCAGACAGCGGTTGATGAAGTGCGGCAGTTTTTGAAGACGGAGCGGGTACTGATTTATCGCTTCAACCCGGACTGGAGCGGCAGAGTGGTGGTGGAATCGGTAGGGCAGGGCTGGCAACCCGCCTTAGGGAGTACGACCCAGGATACTTGTTTCGGTCAGAATTATGCCCAGGCTTATAAGGAGGGGCGCACTTTAGTTACAGACGACATTTACACAGCCGGATTCAGCCAGTGCCATATTGATATCCTGGTGCTGTTTGATGTGCGGGCCAGTCTGGTGGTGCCAATTCTCCAGGGGAATCACTTGTGGGGGTTGTTGTGTGCCTACCACTGCTCCGAACCCCGGCACTGGCGATCGTTTGAGGTGGAACTGTTGAAACAACTGGCAACTCACATGGCGATCGCGATTCAACAATCTGAACTGTATCAACAGTTGCAAAATGAACTGGCCGAGCGCAAAAAAGCTGAAGCTCAACTCAAAATCTCTTTGCGCGAGAAGGAAAGTCTACTCAAGGAGATTCATCATCGAGTTAAAAACAACCTGCAAGTGATTTCTAGTGTGCTGAGGCTGCAGTCCGACTATGTGAAAGATGAGCAAGTTCTGCAGTTATTTAAAGATAGTCAGAACCGGATTCGCTCAATGGCTCTGATTCATGAGAAACTTTATCAATCCAGCGATCTATCCAGAATCAACCTGAGTGAATATTTAACGGAATTAACGGGAAATTTAATGCGTTCCTATACCTCCGGAGCAGTACCCATTCGATTGAGGATTACCTCTGGTGATGTCTGGTTGAATATCGATACCGCCATTCCTTGTGGATTAATCATTAACGAACTCGTTTCCAATTCGCTTAAGCACGCCTTTCCTCGGCCTCAAGAGACAAATGAAATTGAGATCGAGATTCAGCAAACCGATGCCAAGCAATTGACCTTAACCGTTCGAGATAATGGCATTGGGTTTCCCAAGAGGCTTGATTTCCGCAATACGGAGTCTTTGGGATTAGAACTGGTCTGTATCTTTACAGAGCAATTAGGGGGAAGGATTGAACTCGATCGCAGCAATGGCACGGCCTTCACCCTGACATTTTCGGAGATGAGCGACACAGGAAGGGAATAACATGGCTGGTGAAAAGATTGTGGTTGTCGAAGATGAACGAGTCGTTGCCAGAGATATTGAGAAAAGACTCTTGCAACTAGGGTATGCAGTCCCTGCGATCGCCTCCTCGACAGATGAAGCCCTGCAAAAAGTGGCAGAACATCACCCCGATCTGGTGTTGATGGATATTCAGTTACGGGGGGAAGCGGATGGCATTGAAGCAGCAGAAGCGATTCGGGTGAACTTTGACATCCCTGTGATTTACTTGACGGCCTATGCCGATGAAGCCACCTTGCAACGAGCGAAAGCGACTGAACCCTTTGGCTACATCATCAAGCCTTTTGATGAACGGGAACTGCACGTGGCGATCGAAGTTGCCCTGCGGAGACGACTGGCGGAAGCGGCGATTCGAGTGGCTCTGGAGAAGGAACAGGAACTGCGGGAACTGAAATCTCGCTTCTGGTCGATGTTTGCTCACGAGTTCCGCACCCCCATGACCTCTATTCTGTCCTGCGCTCAGGTGATGGAACAGTACGGCAACACGATGCCGGAGGCGCGACGACGTGAATATTTATACTTGATCCAGAATTCCATCCGATCGATGGATAACCTGTTGAATGATATTCTCACCATCGCCCGTGCCGAAGGAGGCCGTTTAGAATTTTCCCCGACCTCCCTGAATCTGGAACAATTCTGTCGGGAACTGGTAGAAGAAATTCAGTTCATTAGCGATAGCACCCACTCCATCACCGTTA
Organism: Oscillatoriales cyanobacterium bin_317; assembly: GCA_037442585.1. GTDB lineage: Bacteria > Cyanobacteriota > Cyanobacteriia > Leptolyngbyales > Leptolyngbyaceae > Leptodesmis. The sequence continues at coordinate 1,760 of JBBIQC010000043.1, read as the reverse complement.
CCACTCAAGGAAATTGCGCCAACACCTGTCTAGACAAAAAGCTGCTCTGGCACATGCTCTCTAACCTCCTCTCTAATGCCATCAAATACTCTCCTCCTGGCAGCTCGATCGCCCTAGATCTTTCCTGTCCCAATGGCGATGTCATTCTCACCATTACAGATGTGGGCATTGGCATTCCTCCAGAAGACCAACCCCATCTATTTGAACCCTTCCATCGAGCCAGTAATGTAGGAACTGTTCCCGGCACCGGACTGGGCCTAACCCTGGTGAAAAAATGCCTGGATTTGCATGGCGGACACATTCAGGTGAATAGTACTCCAGGTCAGGGAACCGCCGTTACTGTCAGACTGCATTCCAATTCCTCCTGCCCAATTCCTGAACAAATGCAAAATCGGTAACGTTTTGATCGGTTAACCTGCGCTAGCCTAACGGATTAAACCCAGTGCCTAGAGGTGATGCGTTACGCGGCGCTAACCCAGCCTATGCAAGTTGATAGCTCAATTCATCATTCTTAACTCTTAATTCTTACCGCCTGTGCGTTACCACGTTAGCCACACCACCCACTACACCTACGAACAACCCGTTATCCTGCAACCTCACACGATTCGCCTGCGTCCCCGCAGTGACAGCAGCCAGACTGTTGAATCGTTTTCCCTGACCGTTACTCCTACGCCCAAACATCAGTCCTATTTCACAGATTTAGATGGGAATGAACTGATTAAAGTAGGGTTCGATCGCGAACCCACCCCATCGCTGACCGTTCATGCCGAATCTCAAGTCGCGACCCATCGTACTAATCCCTTTGAGTATCTTTTAGAACCCTGGGCAACTCATCTTCCCATTGATTATCCGGCCTCCTTATTAGTGCAGTTAAAACCTTATCTGGTTGGACACCGTCTGGGCTATTCCGATTCCCTTGATCCAGTCGCTGCCCAATTGGCTCAGGAAATTTGGCTGAAAGTGCATGGCAACCCAGCAGGCTTTCTATCAGAACTGAACGCGCAGATTTACAAAGGCTGTCAGCACCTGATCCGGGATACCGGAGATCCCTTTCCACCCGGCCTCACCTGGACTCAAAAAGCGGGTTCCTGCCGCGACTTTTCCGTGTTGTTCACTGAAGTCTGTCGGGCGATCGGACTGGCAGCCCGATTTGTCAGCGGCTATCAGGAAGGTGACCCTGATAATTCCGAACGTCACCTCCATGCCTGGGCCGAAGTTTACCTCCCCGGTGCTGGTTGGCGTGGCTATGACCCGACCCAGGGATTAGCCGTTGCCGATCGCCATATTACCCTGGTCGCCAGTTCCTTCTCCCGCTACGCCGCTCCTATCACAGGAACGGTTAGTCCGGGAGGTGTTCATTCCACCATGAGTTATGAACTGGCCATTAAACCTAAAAGTTTTGAACAGAGTCAGGTTCAGGACCAGTGAAGAAGGTGGAAGTAGAAGCCATGTTCCAGTCTTGCTTCTACTCCTGCCTTCCAGGGGCATTGGTATAAATACTTATTAAGCAATCCGGCTAAAACTATAAGTTGTGTTAAGAAATTCGGTGGAAAATTTAGAGTGTGAACCGTATAATTGGAAAACAGTAAAGAAACGTAAACTCTGCTCATTCTGCTGGATGACTTGTGCTTTTGCACAGCTATCCCATCCAGCTTTTGAGTAGATTGTCTTAATACTCATACCTTGATCTGGGAGTTTTAACCCTATGACCATAGCAGTCGGACGCGCGCCTGCAACGCGAGGATGGTTTGACGTCCTCG